>DXDC01000131.1 GCA_019115685.1 Candidatus Agrococcus pullicola | reverse complement strand
AAGACGACGAAGTTGAAGTCGGCGCGGTGATCGCTCGCGTCGGCGACGAATCTGCAAAGTCTTCCTCCACAGCGTCTGCTCCCGAGCCGGAGACAGCTGGGGAGCCAGAGCCCGAGCCGGAAGCAGAGTCGAAGCCGGAATCGGCTCCTGAACCGGCCCCTGAGCCGACCAAAGATCCGGAGCGCGCCACGGAGCCGGAGGCAAAACAGGAGGCTCCCCGGGCTCCAGCCCCGCCGAAGACACCCGCATCCTCGACGACGCGCGTCTACGTGACACCCATCGTCCGCAAGCTCGCCGCGGAGAAGGGCGTCGACCTTGAGGGGCTGCAGGGAACCGGCGTCGGCGGCCGCATCCGCAAAGAAGATGTTCTGCAAGCGGCGAGCAGCACTCCCGCTTCGAAGGATGTCGGTGCAACGGAGCGCAAGGCTTCCAGCGGCAGCGCAAGGATCACGGAGGCGTCACCCCTCCGCGGTTCCACTGAGAAGATGAGCCGCCTCCGTAAGATCGTGGCGACACGCGCAGTCGAGTCGATGACTACGATGGCGCAGCTGACAACCGTCGTCGAAGTCGACGTCACCCGAGTGGCAAAACTCCGTGATGCCGTAAAGGCCGAGTTCCTCGAGAAGACGGGTACGAAGCTTTCCTTCCTGCCGTTCTTCTCGCTCGCGGCTGTTGAGGCGCTCAAAGCGCATCCGAAGATCAACTCGACCGACGATGGCGAATCCATCACGTACCCGGACACCGAGAATCTGGCGATGGCCGTCGACACCGAGCGCGGCCTCCTCACGCCCGTGATCAAGAACGCCGGAGAGCTCAACCTGCGCGAGTATGCGGAGCAGATCGCTGATCTTGCCAGTCGTACCCGCGACAACAAGCTCTCCCCGGACGAACTGGCGGGTGGCACGTTCACGCTCACGAATACCGGTTCCCGAGGTGCGCTCTTCGACACGCCCGTCGTGTTCCAGCCGCAACGAGCCATTCTCGGTGTCGGCACGGTCGTGAAGCGCCCCGTCGTAGTCTCCGGTCCGGAGGGTGACTCTATCGCCATCCGTTCGACGGTGTACCTCGCGCTGTCTTACGACCACCGCACGATCGATGGCGCCGACGCGGCTCGCTATTTGACCGCGGTCAAGGCGCGACTCGAAGAGGGGGACTTCGAACAAGATCTCGGCATCTGACGACTACGCGGGCCATATTTCACGTAGCAGCCAACCGGTCTCGGTGTTCACTGCGAGCACCGAGACCGGTTGTTCCTCTGAGACGACGGTTGCGATAACCGCGTCGCCGAGGTGTTGGTCGATTTGCACGTCGACGGACTTCGGAGCGCGCCACTGCGGCATACCGGAAGCGTCGTCGCTGTACAGCAATGTCCCGGCCATAACGACCTCGCCGAGACACTCGATGTCGCCGCTTCCAAGGCACGCTTCACGCTCGAAGAGAAGCTCCTCGAGAACGGCGGCTATAGTCCCCTCATCCGCGTCCGGCGTGCTCTGCGAGCTGTCTGATTGCCCTTGCCTATCCGTTTCAATGAATTCTGACTGCCCTGCCTCCTCCGCGTAGTCGCTGAAAAGTTCTGAATCCGGGGTCTCCCCACCCTCGGTCCTCGCTCCTTCCGAAGACCCGGGGGTCCAGAGCACGAAAACCCCCGCTGCGACCGCTGCGCTCACTCCCAGCGCACCCATGATCCATACGCTGCGACGCACGGATCGCAAGGAGGGAAGGAACTCGGCAACGAGCCTCCGCACCCCGGTGCTGATTCGCTCGATCCCAAGCCACCATCCCCTGCGCATCGCGTCACGCCCTGCATGCCGCAACTGCCTTCTTGTCACCCGCGTTTCCGCACGGCCACGTGCTGCATCAGACTCAATGACCGCCGACAGTGCCAGGGGCTGCCGCCATGCCAAGAGTGCCTCAGCGGCCTGTTGCCAGCGTCGTTCCGCGTAGGACGCACGCACGTCCTTCGGCACTCCGTCGGAGTCGGCGAGCAGACGCGATAGCAATGCCTCCGCCGCAACGGCGTCTTGCTCCACGCGCACGTCGGTTCGCCGCCAGTGCACGGTCGGCGCGTTTGTTCGCACCTCGGTACCGTGCAACGAGATTTTGGGAGCCCCGGCCTCATCCACGTACACGGAGTCCAACCCGAAGTCGACTCCCGCAATGCCCGCACTGTGCAGCGCCTCAAGGGCCTCCAGAGCCGGAACCAGCACGGTTACGGCCGCACCATCGCTGAGGTTCCCATCGCGCAGCAGATCCGCGAGAGTCCGCTGCGGCGGCCTATACACTGCGACGAGAGTCTCCTCCTCCGTCCAGTAGTCCTCAGGATGCAGGAGGTGGTCGTGCGCGACACGGCTCGCGGCCGCGAGACTTTGCGCAATCTGCGATCGTGTGTCCGCCGATCCGCTGCAGAGGAGCACCACGCTGCCGTCGAGAGTGGCCACGCTGTGTGAGCAGCTCCCGTTAGACGACACTCGCCGCACTCGCTCGACGAAGTGCGGCTGATCAATTTTCTGCTGCCGTTGCATCCATCGAATGTGCCCGATTCTGCGCTAGGTTCGCTCTCGATACGGTAACGATGTGGACAGATCGGGCCTGTGAGGCGCGAGTTTGTCAACCGGACGTCGCTAGGATCGCTAAACTGGTCGTCATGGCAAGAAACGATCAGGGCAAGGAGCCGGGCAGACTCAAGACGATGTGGCAGGTCTTCAAGATGACCCGCCGTCTCGATAAGCTCGCTCTGCCGCTCATGATCGTGGCGTTCCTCGCGCCCGTGGTGCTCGTCACCACGTCAACGCTCGTCTTCAATGACAGCCTGTTCATTCAGATCCTCTGGATCGTCACGTCGATCTTCGTCGGCTTCCTCCTGGCCATGATCGTGATGAGCCGACGTGCTGAGCGGGCGGCGCTGAAGCAGATGGAGGGTCGTCCCGGCGCAGTCGGGAGCATCCTCAAGAGCGGGTTGCGAGGCACCTGGCGAACGAGTGAGATGCCTGTCGGCGTCAACCCGAAAACCCAGGACGCTATCTACCGCGCAGTCGGTCGGTGCGGGATCGTGCTCATTGTCGAGGGCGTGAAGAGCCGAACCGAACGTATGCTCCGTGAACAGCAGACCCAGCTGGCACGGACCGTGAAGAACGTGCCCGTCCACATTCTTCACATCGGTCCCGAGTCGGACCTGCAACTCGGTGGTCTCACCAAGGCTATGAAGAAGCTGCCCAAGCAGCTGTCCAAGCCCGAGGTCATTCAGGTCGCGAATCGACTCTCGAGTATGGGCAACCTCAATTTGCCCATACCGAAGGGTATTGATCCGAGACGCGTGCGTCCCGGACGCCCCCGGTAGGAAATCCTTAACGACAGGAGGATCATGTTCAAGGATTCAGCCGAGCTACTGCAATTCATCCAGGATGAGGGGGTTCAGTTCGTCGACGTGCGTTTCACCGACCTCCCCGGAGTTCAGCAGCACTTCACGATCCCCGCCTCGACCGTGGATGAAGACTTCTTCTCGGTCGGCCAGTTGTTCGACGGTTCGTCGATTCGCGGCTTCGCGAACATCCACGAGTCGGACATGCAGCTCATCCCCGACGTCACGACCGCGTACGTGGACCCCTTCCGCGTCGCGAAAACCCTCGTGATCGTCTTCGACATCTACAACCCCGGCACCGGCGACATCTACCACCGCGACCCCCGCCAGGTCGCGAACAAGGCGCAGCAGTACCTTGCGTCGACGGGGATCGCCGACACAGCCTTCTTCGCCCCCGAGGCGGAGTTCTACATCTTCGACGAGGTACGCCACGAGGTGGTTCCGAACCGTTCATTCTTCGAAGTGGACGCGATCGAGGGCGCTTGGAACAGCGGCCGCAAGGAGGAGGGCGGCAACCTCGGCAACAAGACGCCGTACAAGGGCGGTTACTTCCCGGTCTCCCCCACCGATAAGCAGGCGGATCTGCGCGATCAGATGGTACTGCAGCTCGAGGCCGTTGGCCTCGAGGTCGAGCGTGCCCACCACGAGGTGGGCACCGCGGGACAGGCGGAGATCAACTACAAGTTCGATACTCTGCTGCACTCTGCGGATGATGTGCTGAAGTTCAAGTACATCATCAAGAACACCGCAGACGAGTACGGATTCACGGCGACGTTCATGCCCAAGCCTATTTACGGTGACAACGGCTCCGGAATGCACGTTCATCAGTCGCTGTGGAAGGACGGTAAACCGCTCTTCTACGATGAGTCAGGATACGCTGGGCTGTCGGACACTGCGCGCTGGTACATCGGGGGCATTCTCAAGCACGCTGGCGCGCTGCTTGCCTTTACGAACCCGACGGTCAACTCGTACCGCCGACTCGTCAAGGGCTTCGAAGCTCCTGTCAACCTCGTGTATTCGGCGGGCAACCGGTCGGCTGCGATCCGCATCCCCATTACGGGTACCAACCCCAAGGCGAAGCGCATCGAGTTCAGAGCCCCCGACGCCTCGAGTAACCCGTACCTCGCATTCTCGGCGATGCTCATGGCTGGCATCGACGGCATCAAAAACCGTATCGAGCCCCACGAGCCCGTAGATAAAGACCTCTACGAGCTCCCGCCCGAGGAACTCGCGGACATCCCCACGGTCCCGGGAACACTGGAAGAAGCGCTGCAGGCGCTGGAGGCCGACCACGAGTTCCTGCTCGAGGGCAACGTCTTCACGCAGGACCTGATCGACAACTGGGTCACGTACAAGCGCGAGACGGAGATCCTGCCGCTGGCGCAGCGTCCGCACCCGTACGAGTTCGAGCTCTACTACGGGGTGTAAGCCTGTCGAGAACGGGGCCGGAGCGCAGTGCTCCGGCCCCGTTTCTCATTGCCTATTCGAAGAACAATCGCTCGAAGACACGGCGAGCGCGCCTCGTGGCGTGCAGATAGTCGTCCTCAAGTGTGCTCGCCGCCCCGGCAGGATAGCCGAGGATGCGCGCGATCGTCTCCAAGTGCACCCGGTCGTAGGGCAGGACATCGATGGTGCGAGCCTGAGCCAAGGCCAACGCGTTGCGAAGCCGCGACGATAGCGTCCAAGCGCTCTCCATGGTCGCCTCGTCCTCAACGGAGACGATCTCGGCTCGACCGAGTGCTGCGAGGGCCTCCAGCGTAGAGGGCGTGCGAAGGGATGAGAACTCACCCGCGTGCTGCAGCTGCAGGAGTTGCACGAGCCATTCGACGTCCGACAGAGAGCCGGCACCGAGCTTCAGATGTCGCCTCCGATCGGCGTTCTGCGGCAGGCGCTCGCCTTCGACCCTCGCCTTGATCCGCCGGATCTCTCGCGCGTCCCTCGATGTGAAGCGCGTCGTATAGCGCAGCGGGTCGATCAGCGAGAAGAAGTCCTTCGTGAGTTGATCGTCACCCACGAACGGCGCTGCTCGAAGCAGAGCCTGTGCCTCCCACGTGTCGCTCCACCGCTCGTAGTACCGACGGTAGCTCTCGAGCGAACGTACGAGCGGGCCCTTCCTTCCCTCCGGCCGGAGGCCGGAGTCGAGTTCGAACTTTACAACCGGGTCGGTCACCGTCTGGCCGATCGAGCGAACGAGTGCTGTCGCGCGCTCGGTCGCGCGTTCGTCACCCCTGCACACGTACATGACATCGAGATCGCTGCCGAAACCCACTTCTCTTCCGCCTGTGCGCCCCATCGCGATGATCGCGAATTCGAAGTCACGGTCGCGCCCATGCAGGTAGATTGCGGCTTGCAACACGACCCTGCCGATCGAAACCAGTGCGGCCGCCGAGTGCAGCGCGTCCGAGAGCCCGAGTGCGCTCGCCATGGCAGCGCGCAGCAGTTCGCGTCGACGCAGGCTTTTCAGTGCCTCGCCCGCCTGTTTTTCATCATCGATGTGCCGCTTCACGAGCGCGATGGCCTCGTCGAGCAGTTCCTGCTCCGGCACCGGTTGCAGTGACTCGGATGCGCCGATCCAGGACGCCGACTGCGGCATGCGTTCCATGAGGCTCGCTATGAGCTTCGAGGTGGACAGCAGGAACGCCAGACGCTCCGCGGCGACGTTCGAGTCTCGCAGCATCGAAAGATACCAGGGCGACTCGCCGAGCGCCTCGCTCAGCCTGCGGAAGGCCAGCAGACCAGCGTCGGGGTCCGGTCCGTCGGAGAACCACTGCAGCAGTACCGGCAGCAGCAGCTTCTGTATCTGTGCACGGCGGGACACCCCTGAGGTGAGTGCGGCGATGTGTGACAGCGCCGTCTGGGCGTCCGCGAAGCCGATCGCGGTGAGTCGATCTGCCGCCTGCCCGCTTGTGAGCCGAGTCTGCGAATCCGGCAGCGCGGCGACCGCCGCGAGCAGCGGCCGGTAGAAGATGCGCTGATGGAGTTCTCGTACCGCTCTGCGCACCGCATGCCACCGCTTCGTGAGCTTGTCTGCGCTCTTCATGCCCACCGAGCGGGCAAGTCGTCTGAGGTCCTCATCTTCGTCTGGCATCAGGTGCGTGCGGGTCATGCGCCACATCTGAATTCGATGCTCGAGCAGCCTGAGGAACCTGTAGTGCTCGGAGAACTCTTGGGCATCCTGCCTGCCGATGTATCCACCGTCGTCCAATGCATCGAGTGCTTCGAGAGTTGCGCGCTGGCGAATCGCATCGTCCGCAGCGCCGTGAACGAGCTGCAACAACTGCACGGTGAACTCGATGTCGCGCAGACCCCCTGGGCCGAGCTTGAGCTGCCGGTCCACTTCCTCAGGAGAAATGTTGTCCGTAACCCTTTCCCGCATTCTATGGACCGATGAGACAAAGTTGTCTCTGGATGACGATGACCATACGAAAGGTGCTATCGACTCTTCGTAGGCGCGGCCCAGCGCGACGTCCCCCGCGACGTGCCTGGCCTTGAGCAGAGCTTGAAACTCCCAGTCTTTGGCCCAGCGTTCGTAGTAGGCAACGTGCGACGCGAGCGTTCGCGTGATCACGCCGTCTTTGCCTTCGGGCCTTAGGTTGGCGTCGACTTCCCACAGCGGTGCCTCGATCGCTAGTGCCGAGCAGCCCGCTGTGGTTTCGCGCGCGAGAAACTGCGCGATATTCGAGGCAAGGCCCTCGTCGAGCCCTTCCTCTGCTCCGTGCACCCAAATGACGTCTACATCACTGAGGTAGTTGAGCTCCTGGGCTCCGAGCTTCCCCATACCGATGATCGCGAACTGCACGCGCTCCACGTCCGCTTCGTCGAATCGGGTCAGTGCGGTTCTGCGGGCAACCGTCAGAGCCGCTTCCAGCGCCGCTGCGGCTATGTCGCTCAGTGCGCTGGCAACATCCGGCAGACCCTCGAAGGGGTCTTGCTGAGCCAGATCGTAGGCCGCGATCTCGATCAGCCGTCGACGATACTCCTGACGGAGTGCCACAATCGCGTCCTCGCGTTCACGATCCTCGACCGCGTCCTGCAACAGCTTGCGATATTCCTCTGCGGAACGCAACGGTCGCGGATGCGCCGCTTCTTCGGAGGCATGGTCGATCCGGACAACGACTTCCGCAAGGCCCTCCGATGCCCCGACCAACCTGATCAGCGCAACGCGGGTCTCGGAATCATCGAGGAGCTCCTGCGGCATGCCGCGTTCCAGCAGTTCAACCGTGCGCCAAACGGCAACGTCCGGGTCGGCCGCGACCCCGTAGTCTTCGAGGTGCCCGAGCACGCGTTCACGGATCCAGGCTTCGGTTGCCTCGATCCTGGCGGCCGCTGCGCTGGGCTCAGCCAGCTTCGCGGACGCCAATTGTGCACGCAGTGACTGCTTTCGCATTCGTCGCTACCTATCCGTTCGAGCTCTTAGAGCAGATTCAGATTCGATTCAAGCTCCCATGCAGTGACCTGCGCCCGGTAGCGCTGCCAATCTTCCCGCTTGTTGAGCAGGAAGAATTGGAAGACCTGCTCCCCAAGCGTTTCGGCCACGAGTTCCGAGTCTTCCATGAGCTCGAGCGCTCGGTTCAAGCTCTCCGGCAGCGGGGCGTATCCGAGCGCCTTGCGCTCGAGTCGAGTAAGGGAGGGGATGGCATCGACTGCCTCTTCCGGCAGCTCATACTCTTCCTCGATGCCCTTCAAGCCGGCCATGAGCAGGACCGAGTACGCAAGGTACGGATTTGCCGCCGCATCGAGCCCCCTGTACTCGATGCGCGCCGACGATGCCTTCCCCGGCTTCGAGAGCGGAACCCGAACGAGCGCGGACCGGTTCAGATGACCCCACGAAACATAACTGGGCGCCTCGTCACCCGCCCACAATCGCTTGTAGGAGTTCACGAACTGATTCGTGACGGCTGTGAACTCAGGCGCGTGATGCAGAATCCCCGCCAGGAACTGCCTGCCCACTTTTGATAGTCGATACTGCGAGCCCGCGGAGTAGAACGCGTTCTGTTCGCCCTCGAACAACGACAGGTGCGTGTGCATGCCGGAGCCGGGATGCTCTGCGAACGGCTTCGGCATGAACGTGGCGTGCACGCCCTCCGCTATCGCGACTTCCTTGACCACCGTACGGAACGTCATGATGTTGTCGGCCGTTGTAAGCGCGTCTGCATACCGGAGATCGATCTCGTTCTGCCCGGGGCCCGCCTCATGGTGCGAGAACTCGACCGAGATTCCGAGGTCTTCGAGCATATGCACGCTCTGACGACGGAAATCATGGGCTGTCCCGCCGGGTACGTTGTCGTAGTATCCGGCTCGATCGGCCGGCTGCGGATCACCGCTGGCGACGCCGCGAAGCAGGTAGAACTCGATCTCGGGATGTGTATAGAACGTGAAGCCGAGATCAGCGGCCTTCTTCAACGCGCGCCGCAGAACGTACCTGGGATCGGCTGCAGCGGGCTGGCCGTCAGGAGTGTATACGTCGCAGAACATTCTGGCGGTAGGAGCCGACTCGCTGCGCCAGGGCAGGAGCCGGAACGTCGATGGATCGGCTTTCGCGACCACGTCAGATTCCTGCGTCCTCGTCATGCCCTCGATGGCCGAACCATCGATGCCGAAGCCCTCCTCCATAGCGGCTTCCACCTCGGCGGGTGCCACCGCGATCGACTTCAGGGCTCCTACGACGTCGGTGAACCACAGCCGAACGAATCGAACATCCCGTTCCTCAAGAGTCCTCAGCACTGAGTCTCGCTGTTTGCTCATCTCGCCCCTTTCCTGCTCCCTCAACAGTAGTGCTCCCCGAGGTATCGAGTCACCAATGGCGCGGTGTCGCTACAGCGCAATGATGCTCCAGAACCTAGACGCCAACGAGCGCCCCAGATCGGGGACCGGGACGACGCAACCAACTAGAATCTATGCATGAGTGAAATCCGAGCCTACGGTTCCAGTTCCGCTTCGTCGTCGAAGTCCGCTCCGAAACGCATTCGAGTCAGGCACTTCAACAGAGCGAAGCGCGAGGGGCTGAAGATCACAGGGCTGACGAGTTACGATTACCTCTCGGCATCGGTCTTCGACCGTGCCGGCATCGACTTCATGCTCGTCGGCGACTCTGCCGGCAACACCGTGTTCGGATACGAGACGACACTTCCCGTGACGGTCGATGAGCTCATTCCGCTCGCATCCGCTGTTGCGCGGGGTGCGCAACGCGCGCTGGTGGTGGCCGATCTGCCGTTCGGCTCCTACGAGTCCGGCCCCCTCGAAGCCCTCCACACGGCGACACGGTTCATGAAGGAAGCCGGAGTGCACGCCGTCAAGCTCGAGGGCGGAGTCCGCGTCGCCGAGCAGACCCGGCGCATCGTCGAGTCGGGTATTCCCGTGATGGGGCACGTGGGCTTCACGCCGCAGTCCGAACACGGGCTCGGCGGTCACGTGATTCAAGGGCGCGGCGATGACGGTATCCAGCAACTGCTGGCGGACGCGAAGGCCATAGAGGACGCCGGAGCGTTTGCGATCGTGCTGGAGATGGTGCCCTCTGACGCGGCGAAAGCCGTTACAGAGGCGCTCAACATCCCGACCCTTTCCGTCGGCGCCGGGCCGCACTGCGACGGTCAGTTGCTGGTCTGGACCGACTGGGCAGGCTTCACGACCGGGCGCATCCCTCGCTTCGTCAAGCAGTATGCTCAGATCGGGCAGGCGCTCGAAGATGCTGCAAGGGCGTTCCAGGAGGATGTCCAATCCGGTGCGTACCCGTCCAGCGAACACGAGTACGAGTAGTCGCTCAGTATCCGAATCGGCGCAGCTGCTTCGCGTCGCCCTGCCATTCCTTTGCGATCTTGACCCGCAAATCCAGGTGCACCCTTGCGTTCACGAGTTCTTCGATCTCGGCTCGAGCGTCCTGACCGATCTGCCGGATCCGTGCTCCGCCACTGCCGATAACTATGCCCTTCTGGCTGTCTCGTTCGACCCAGAGATTCGCGAAAATCTCTATGAGACCGTCGTCCCGCTCGATCATGTCGTCAACGGTCACGATGATCGAGTGCGGCAATTCATCGCGTGCTTCTTCCAGAGACGCCTCGCGGATGAGCTCCGCGATCCTATCCGAAGTGACTTCTTCCGTAACCTGTTCATCGGGGTAGAGCTTCGGCGACTCCGGCAGCAGGTCGGCAATGACGTCGACGAGCTCTGCGACCTGCTCTCCTTTCGTGGCGGACACGGGAATCACGGCATCCCATTCCCTGAGCGCCGCGACCTCGGTCAGTTGCTGTGCGAGCCGTGCTGGCTTGACGCGATCCGACTTCGTGACGACCGCAATCTTCTTCGCACGCTCGTTCGTGCCGACCTCGTTGTCGATGAAGCGGTCCCCTGGCCCGATCTCCTCGTCAGCGGGGATGCAAAGACAGACGACGTCCACGTCTGCGATGGTCTCCCGCACCATACTGTTCAACCGTTGTCCGAGCAGCGTCCTCGGTCGATGCATACCCGGCGTGTCGACGATCACGATCTGGTCGTGCTCGCGTGTCAGAATGCCCCTGATGGTTCGCCGCGTCGTCTGCGGCTTCGACGATGTTATAGCGATCTTCTCGCCCAGGATTGCGTTCGTCAACGTCGATTTTCCCGCGTTCGGACGCCCCACGAATGTGATGAGGCCTGCTTTGAATGTCATGCGGATTCCAACTTCGTCACTCGTATGCGCCCCGTTTGACGCCCCTTGCCGTCGAGCGTGAGCACTTCGAACCGCAGCCCCTCGTACTCCGCAACATCACCGATCTCCAGCACCTGCCCCAGCAGCTTCTGCACGAGACCTCCGACCGTGTCGACGTCGTCGTCGTCCAGTTCGAGATCGAACGCATCGCCCAGATCCTCAACCAGCGTCCGTGACGAGACATCGACGACCCGTTCAGCCACGAGTGTGATGTCGTCGACCGCTCTGTCGTACTCGTCCTCGATCTCCCCTACGAGTTCCTCGACAAGATCTTCAAGCGTCACAAGGCCCGCGGTTGACCCGTATTCGTCCACCACCATGGCCACGTGCACCTGCTGCTGCCGTAGATACGTCAGCGCATCGTCTGCCTTTTTCGATTCGGGAACCCAGTGCGCCGGCCGCGCCAGCCCCTGGGCAAGCTCCTGCTCGCTCGGCCGCCAGACTCTGGACTTCACCACGTCGCGAAGATAAAGGATGCCGACGACATCATCCAGATCCTCACCGATAACGGGGATTCGACTGAGGCCTTGCTCTAGAAACATGCGCATTGCCTCCTCCGCGGTTGCCTCAGCCTCGATCGTCTCCATGTCGGGCCGCGGCACCATGACTTCACGCACCGTCGTCTCGCCGAACTCGAACACCGAGTGGATGAGCTCTCGCTCGTCCTCCTCGATCAGCTGACGGTCCGTGGCCTCGTCGACCATCGACAGCAGCTGCGATTCATTGGCGAACGCGTGCGCCCGAGCTCTGCCCGGCGTGATGCGATCACCGATCGCGACGATGAGTTCTGCGAGCGGCCCGAGCACCGTGCGGGTCGTGCGGATGAGCGGCGCCGAGAACGTCAGCAGGCTGTCCGGGCGCGACCGGCCTACGGCTCTCGGCGAGGCGCCCACGACGACGAATGAAGAGAGCACCATGACGAGCCCAGCGATCGGCAGCGTCCACCACCAGTCGCCGACGAGCGAGTCGACGGCGAGCGTCACGAGAATCGCGGCGAGCACTTCGCTCAGCACTCGGCCGAAGTTGATGGCCATGCTGTGCACGGTCATAGCGTCTGCGATCCGGCGCAGCTGTTCGCCGGGGCGACGGGACTTCTCGGACATCTTCTCGAGATCGGCTCTCGAAACGACCTGCAGTGCGGCGTCGCATGCTGCCAGCCATGCGCCGAGACCGATCAGTACGGCTGCGATGAGGAAGAACGTGAGCTCAAGCATCGGCGGCGACGAACTCTTTCAGCAGGTCATCCTGGAGTGTGAACATCTCCGTTCTCTCCAACTCGTCCGCATGGTCGTAGCCGAGCAGATGGAGTACGGAGTGAACCGTCAGCAGCAGCACTTCGTGCATGAAGTCGTGACCCGCTTCCCGCGCTTGCTCAGCGGCGACCTCCGGGCACAGGACGACATCCCCGAGAAGACCGGCAGGCGTGGGTCGCTCCGGGGTCCCCGGGCGAAGTTCATCCATGGGGAACGACATCACATCCGTCGGTCCGTCGAGATCGAGCCACTGCACATGGAGGCGCTCCATGGTCTCGGTGTCGACGAGGGCGACGCTCGTTTCCGCGGCGGGATGCACGTGCAGCTTGGCGAGGCAGAACTCGACGCACCGCACGATCTTCGCTTCGTCGACTTCCCAACCGGACTCGTTGAGCAGTTCGACGCTCACCTTCTGGCCTTGCGCTCTCTGTGCATCTTCTCTTTCGCCATCTGCCGCTGGTCATACTCGGTGTACGCATCGACGATGCGTCCGACCAGGCTGTGCCGCACGACATCCGCGCTCGTGAGGTTCGAGAAGTGGACATCTTCGATGCCCCGCAGCACCCTGCCCGCGACCTGGAGCCCACTCGTACCAGCGGGAAGATCGACCTGCGTCGAGTCGCCGGTCACGACCATTTTCGAACCGAACCCCAGTCTCGTGAGGAACATCTTCATCTGCTCCGGTGTTGTGTTCTGTGCCTCGTCGAGCACGATGAACGATTCGTTGAGCGTCCTGCCTCGCATGTATGCCAGCGGCGCAACCTCGACGACGCCGGTCGTGAGCAGCTTCGGCAGAATCTCCGGGTCCATCATCTCATTGAGCGCGTCGTACAACGGTCTCAGGTACGGATCGATCTTGTCCGTGAGCGTTCCGGGAAGGAACCCCAAACGTTCTCCCGCTTCAACCGCCGGCCTGGTCAAGATAATGCGGTTGACTTCTTTACGGTGCAGCGCCTGAACGGCTTTCGCCATCGCAAGGTACGTCTTGCCCGTACCAGCCGGTCCGATCCCGAACACGATCGTGTGCTCTTCTATCGCGTCCGTGTACGCGCGCTGGCCCTCGGTCTTGGGCCGAATGACCTTGTTGCCGCGCTGCAGGATGACTTCGCCAACCGCATCGTTGAACGACTGTGCACCGTCTCTCATGTATTGAGCCCCTTCCGCTACCTCTTGCACACCGAGGTCGGTCCCGGACGCAACGAGCGACACCATTTCGTCAATGAGACGCGTAGCCTGCTCGACCTGCTCGTCGTCCCCCGATACCGAGATCTGGTTTCCGCGCACGGTAACGCGAATGAGCGGAAACTCTCTTTCCAATCGTGTGAGTAGCCGGTCTTGAGGTCCGAGCAGCCGTACCATGGCTACGCCGTCTACTTCTCGGACAGCCTCCGATTCAGGCAATATTTCCCTCACTCAGTTCCGGGCCGGAAAGCACGTGCATGTGTACGTGGAACACCGTCTGGCCCGCCTTCTCACCATTGTTGAAGACCAGTCGGAAGTCTCCGTTGCCACGCTCAAGCGCGATGGGGCGAGCCAACGCGACCATTTCCGCCAGCAGGACCGGGTCACCGGCCGCCAGTTCTTCTACCGTTGCGTACTCGGTGGTCTTCGGCACAACAAGCACATGGCACTGAGCCTGCGGCGCTATATCTTCGAACGCGATAATGCGGTCGTTCTCCGCAACGATCCTCGCTTCGATCTCTCGGCTGATGATCTTCGTGAACACGCTTTCGTCGCTCATGGCAGTGATTCTATCGCTCACCAGCGACCGAGCACGGGCGAAGCAGCCGCTATTGCCGCGAGACCTGCGGTCGAAGTGCGCAGCACTTCCTGCCCGAGGCGCACGCGCTTGGCTCCGGCATCCTCGAGTTCCTGCAATTCCGTTGGCGAAATCCCGCCCTCAGGGCCGACGACGAATGCGGTGCTCCCCTGCTCCAGCGCATCGACAAGCGACAGCTCCGACTCGGGATCGAGCACGACGAGTGCCGCACCCAAGCCACGGAGATCACTCGTGACGGCAAGCGGGGCGACGTGGGGAATCCAGGGACGTATCGCCTGTTTGGAGGCCTCTGTTGCGGCCGACTGCCATTTCTGGACACCCTTGTCGGCCCGCTCCCCTCGCCACTGCACGATCGAGCGTTCGGCCTGCCACGGCACGATCGCATCCACGCCGAGTTCCGTGGCAGCCGCAACAGCGATCTCCGATCGTTCTCCCTTTGCGAGCGCCTGCACGAGCGTGAA
This sequence comes from Candidatus Agrococcus pullicola, assembly GCA_019115685.1. Taxonomy (GTDB): domain Bacteria; phylum Actinomycetota; class Actinomycetes; order Actinomycetales; family Microbacteriaceae; genus Agrococcus; species Agrococcus pullicola. Next base: position 1,446 of record DXDC01000131.1, on the reverse strand, counting down.
CTTCGACTCGGGCCGCGGAACCTCTCGAGCTGATAAGACGAGGAGTGTCGTCGAGCGTTTTCCGCTCTCGAGCACCCTCGCCTCGGCAAGCGTGCCCGAACCGCTGGTCAGCATGACACGTTCTCCAACACGAAGCCGTGCGACTGCCGCATGTCGGCTTTCTGTCTCGCTCAACTCCACGCGTTGCCCGACATCGCCCAGCGTCAGATCCACGTGAAGATAGCAGTGCGCCATCAGCGAAGGAAGCGATCCCGGAGCCTCGCAAACAGCCCCTGCTGGAATTTTGCGAGTTTGGGCGCGGGAGCCCCTATGCGCTTCCTGAGGTCCTTGACCAGTTGTTGGCTCTTGGTATCGAGCTTGCCGGGCGTCATCAGCTGGACCGCGAGTCGAAGATCTCCTCGGCCCGACCCACGTAGCTTCGTGATACCCCTGCCGGAAACCGTGATCACGTCTCCGGCCATCACACCCGGCTGAAGCGTGACGGTCGCCGGTCCGTCGAGAGCGTCGACGGTCGCGGTCGCTCCCAGCATCGCATCGGGCAGGGAAACCTCGAGGGTGCCGAGCAGATCGTCGCCGTCACGGCTGAAGACATCGTGGTGTTTGACGTCGACTTCCAGGTGCAGCGTTCCTGCGGGGCCCCCACCCTCACCGACCTCGCCTTTGCCGGGCAGTTGGATGCGCAGGCCGGTGTCGACGCCCGCTGGCACATCCACGGGAATGACACTCTCGGCGCGAACACGTCCGTGGCCGTCGCATTCCGGGCACGGGTGCGGCAGCACCGTTCCATGGCCACGGCAGTGCTGGCACGGCTGCTGCGTGACCATCGTGCCGAGCAGCGACCGCACCTGCCGCTGCACGTGCCCTGAGCCCTGACACATGTCGCAGGTCTCTTCGCGTGTACCGGGAGCTGCGCACGCACCGTTGCAGGTGCCGCACAGCACCGCCGTCTGTACCCGGATGTCTTTGTGCGTGCCGAACATCACCTCGTCGAGCGTGAGACTCAACCGGAGCAGTGAATCCTGGCCGGGCTGTCGGCGCGGGATCGGCCCCTGTGTGCGACCGCCCCCGAAGAATTGTCCGAAGATGTCGCCGAAGTCGAATCCGCCCATCCCCGAGTCGGGTCCGCGATCGTACGCGGCGCGCTTCTCCGGGTTCGAGAGCACGTCGTAAGCGTGATTGACGAGCTTGAAGCGCTCTCCGGCCTCCGGTGAGGCGTTGTGGTCGGGGTGCAGCTCCCTCGCGAGCCTGTTGTAGGCGCGCTTGATCTCCGTTGCACTTGCGTCGCGTTCAACGCCGAGTGTTGCGTAGTGGTCTGTCATACGTCCTCACTGAGCAGTCGGGATAGGTAGCGTGCTACTGCCCTGACCGCTGCCATATTGCGTGCGTAGTCCATGCGCGTGGGTCCGACAATGCCTACCCGCGCGGTTTCGGTTCCCGACGGCCCGT
>DXDC01000018.1 GCA_019115685.1 Candidatus Agrococcus pullicola | reverse complement strand
TGATCTCGGTCATGATCTTCGTCGAAGCGATCCGCCGGTTCGGGACAGAGGTCGAAGTCCACTCCGGGCCCATGCTCATCGCTGCGGTGATCGGAGCAGTAGCGAACCTCATCTCACTCCTGATCCTGCAGTCGGGACAGAAGGAGAGCCTCAACGTACGCGGCGCTTACCTCGAGGTGCTCGGCGATCTACTCGGCTCGGTAGCCGTGATCGTTGCCGGTATCATCATCTGGTTCACCGACTGGTACGTCGTCGATCAGCTCGCGTCCTTCGCGATCGCACTGATGATCGCGCCGCGCGCATACAGCCTCCTGCGTGATGTCTTGCGCGTACTGCTGGAAGCATCACCGAAAGGCTTCGATGTCGACAGCACGCGCGAACACATCTTGACGGTGCCCGGAGTCATCGATGCACACGATATTCACGCCTGGACCATCACCTCGGGTGTCAACGCATTTTCTGCCCACGTTATCGTGGACGACGCCACGTGGAACGGTCGCGATTTCCACGACATCCTCGACGAAGTGCACGCTTGTCTGAGCGAGCACTTCGACACCGACCACACAACGATCCAACTCGAGCCGGTTCGGCACGTCGACCACGAGAAGAACGTACACCGATAGCAAACTGTCAACTGTTGAAAATGGACCGGCGTCCCTTACACTGAGTGAGGAGCGCTCCGGTCCGTCTTCGATTTTTATTGACGCATTGCGGGCACACCACTGAGGAAGCAGGTGAACATGAGCGGAATCCAGTCGCTATCCGCTATCGCGAGCCGTCCGACATCGGTGATCATCGCCGATCAGATTCGCGAACGGATCATCGATGGCTCATTTCAGTCCGGAGAGCAGATCAACGAGGCGCAAGTTGCAACGCAGCTCAATGTCTCTCGCGGACCCGTCCGCGAAGCGCTGAACAGACTCGTGCAGGAGGGGTTGCTCGTCTCTCGTCCGAACCGCGGGAACTTCGTCCGCGAAACGACCGAGCACGACATCGCCGAGGTCTACGAAGCACGCGAGGTGATCGAATGCGCGGCCGCGGAGTCCATTATCAGACAGGGCGCAGAGACCCTGCGGCGCACCGGTCAGGAACTGCGGGAGTTCATACCGCTCATGCAGGAGGCGATCGCGGCTGAAGACTGGACTCGGCTGAGCCGAGTCGATATCGAATTCCATACTCATTTGGTCCGCGCCGGTGGCAACACGAGACTCGACCGCGCCTACGCAACCCTCGCGACCGAAGCGCTGATCTGCATGACGCACCTGGAACAGGCGTACCCCGACATCGACAAGGTCGTACCGGGGCACACCCGTATCATCGAGTTGCTCGAAGCCGGCGACATGGAAGCGGTGCACCTCGAACTCCACTCGCACCTGACGCTCGATCGACACGAGCACCACACGCACGAGCCCGACGAGGTGTTGCGGCACGGCCGCAACGATTAAACTCTTCTCACACCCGGACCCCACGAAATCGAGAGAGCAAGGACCGTATGCGTCACCTCGCACGCGCACTGACTGCACTCGGCGCTCGGATCAGTACTCCGGCGCCGGTCGTTCTTCTCGATGTCGTCACAGAGAACATCGAAAGAATGCAGGCGTTCGCCGATGCGCACGGCAAGCGCCTGCGGCCGCACGTCAAGACGCACAAGTCTGTCGAGATCGGCAAACTGCAGTTGGAGACCGGTGCCGCAGGGTTGACGGCGGGAACCGTGAGCGAGGCGGAGATCTTCGCCGGTGCGGGCTGCGAGGATATCCTTCTCGCCTATCCCCTGTGGGCCGTCGGGTCGAAAGCCGAACGTATTCGGCGACTGTCGCAAGTAACGCGACTCACTGTCGGCGCAGACAGCCGACCGGCGATCGATGCGCTGAGGAACGCGATGGGTACGGCCGCAACGCAACTGGGCGTCCTTATCGAAGTCGACTGCGGTGCCCGCCGCTCCGGCGTCCGGCCCGAGGTCTCGGGTGCGCTGGCCGCGTACGCCCGGGACCGAGGGTTACGACCGCGTGGTATCTTCACCTACCCTGGCCACGGTGGCGTGGTGGGCGCGCCGGAGGGCGCCGCTCGCGATCAGGCGCAAGCGCTTCGCACCGCCGTCGAGTCGTTCGCTGAGCACGGCGTCGATGCGGAAATCGTCAGCGCGGGCTCCACGCCGACCGCAGAGTTCAGCACCGACCCCGTAATCACCGAACTGCGGCCCGGCGAGTACGTCTTCAACGACTACGACAACTACCTGATCGGCGACTGCGCCACCGAGAACATCGGGCTCTTCCTCGCAAGCACTGTTGTCAGCGATCAGGGGCATCCCCATGTCATCGTCGACGCGGGCACGAAAGCACTCGGCAGGGAGGGGAACCCGGACCGAGGCTACGGTCAAGTACCCAGCCACCATGGCTATCTGCGATCACTGAATGAGTACCACGGCTATCTCGATCTGGCGGAACGAGGGCTCCGGCCCGGCCTGGGCGAGCGCGTCGCCGTCGTGCCGAATCATGTCTGCCCCGTCGTGAACGCGTTCGAAAATCTGATCATCTCGAATCGGTCCGGTGACCTTCTCGGTTCCTGGCCGGTCGATGCGCAGGGCCAGCTGAATTGACGTGCGGCAGCGTCGTCGACGTGCCGTGTCCGGGCTGTCGCTGCGCCCGAGTCGAGGTTAACCGGCCAGCCCGCTGACGATGACGTTCTTCGGTTCGCTGAGCTCCAGAATGGCCGACGGGACGCCCTCACGGCCCACACCTGAACGCTTGGATCCCCCGAACGGCATGGAGTCGATGCGATAGTCGCTCGTGTCATTGATGAGCACACTGCCGACGTGCAACTGCTCCGCGACCGCAAAGGCTGTCTGCATGGAGGTCGTGAACACGCCGGCCTGCAGCCCGTACTCGGTGTCATTCACACTCGAGACGACATCAGAAAGTTCACTGAAGGGCAGAATGCTCACAACTGGCCCAAATACTTCTTCGCGCAGCACGCGCGATCCGAGGGGCACATCGGTCAGGACGGTAGGCGCAAAGAATGAGCCGGTGCGTACCCCACCCGTCACGACCGTCGCTCCCGCCGCTTTCGCCTCGGAGACCCACTCCTCGACTCTGCGCGCCTCGTCTTCACGAATCAAGGGCCCGAGGTCGGTAGCCGGGTTCCGCTTCGACCCCACAACCAGACGTTCAGTGCGTTCGCGCACCAGCTCGACAACCGCCTTGAACTGTGATCGGTGCACGTACACCCTCTGCACGGAAAGGCAGTTCTGGCCGGCCACGCCGAAAGCTCCGTCGACGATGCCGTCGGCGGCCAGTTCCAGCTCGCCGTCTTCGCACACGATGACGGCGTTGTTGCCGCCGAGTTCCATCAGCAGTTTCCTCGCACCGGCCTGTGCAGCGATGATGTCGGCGGTGGACGGCCCACCCGTGAACGAGACCACAGCGATCCGCGGATCGGTGACGAGCGACTCCCCCGCTTCACGATCGGTGACGGAAACCGCGATGCGACCGGCGGGCACCCCGGCGCGCAGCAGGATGTCCACCAGGGCCAGCGCCGACAGCGGAGTCTCCCGGGATGGTTTCAGAACCACCCCATTTCCGGCGATCAGTGATGGCCCGAGCTTGTGGGCGACCAGGTTGAGCGGATCGTTGAACGGGGTGATTGCCGCCACGACACCGAGAGGCGCTCGCCTGTTCCATCCGATCCGGCCCGCGCCTCGGGCCGTGTCGGCGAGTGGCAGCGTCTCGCCCTCCAGGAGATGCACGTTCGCCGCTGAAAGCCGCAGCGTCTCCGCGGCACGGGCTACCTCGCGGTCGGCCTCGGTGATCGTCTTGCTGCTCTCCAGCGCAATGATGCCCGCCAATCGAGCCGCTTCCTCGCGCACAAGCACGGTGGCTCTGTCGAGGGCCTCTCGGCGCTGCCATAGCTCCCATTCGCTGCTCAAGCTCTCGTAGACTCCGGAAACCGCCGCGGCGATATCGTCTGATCCGGCATTGTGCACTTCGGCGATGAGGCTTCCGTCCTCCGGGTCCACAACCGGCTGAAGGCGATCCGATGACCGCAGCCATGCGCCCGAGAGATACGCAATACCGGGGAGTCCGTGCTCGTCGGTTCCGAGTTTCGACTCCGGAATGGCCTCTTCAGCGACCTCCCCCTCGGCCGTCGCAGCTACGGCGCAATCACACGCAGTCATGTTCCGTCCTTCCGTCTCCGTTAGCTGAGCTTGTCCTGGAGCCCGTAGTAGGCGCCGCCGACCCTCAGATGCAGCCACGGCTGCCCGAAGTAGCCGGGAATCCACGGGTTCTTCAGGTCCCGCCACACGTTGGCTTCGGGTTTGCCGGTGATGACGTCGGTCATCACTTTGCCCATGTAGGTGGCCATCTGCACCCCGTGTCCCGAATAGTTCAGTGAGTAGTAGAGGCCGTCCTGCTGCCCCGCGTGCACCATCTGATCCATCGAGATGTCAACGAGACCGCCCCACATGTAGTCGACCTTCGCGTCTCGCGTCTGCGGGAAGATGAGGAGACAGGTCCGGGGAAGATCGGGCGCCCTTCACACATCACTTCGCCCGTGTTCGAGGCCTCGAGGGCCAGCATCAGCCTGAGCATCGTCGTCTTACCCGAGCCAGAGGCGCCGACGATTCCGACGCGCTCGCCCGCTGCAATCGACAGGCTGACGGGCCGTAGCGCCGTCTTGGTCTTCCTCGGTCGAAACGGCGCGGAGCGGGGCAGGAGGTATTCCTTGCTCACATCCCGTAGTTCGAAGAATCCCGTCGCTTCGTCTTTCGCGGGATCAGCAGATGCGCTCAACGTCGCGGCGCGCTCGAGGTGCGGTTCGATCGTGGCCATCGCAGCGGCGCGGATGAGCTTGCGCGTGTACGGATTCTCAGGGCTCCGGAAGAGCGTCTCCAGCGCCCCCTGTTCGATGGCGCGGCCCGATTTCATGACGACCGCGAAGCTGCAGAGCTCGGACGCGACGGCGAAGTCGTGGGTTATGAAGAGCAGGGCTGGGGTGTTCTCGCCCGCGGTGTATTTTTCAAGGACATCGAGAACCTTCGATTGCGTAACCACGTCGAGCGCGGTCGTGGGCTCGTCGGCGACCATGAGCCCGGTTGTGCAGGCAAGCGCAAGAGCAATGCACACTCGCTGACGCTGTCCACCGGACAGTTCGGCCGAATAGCGCCGAATGAGCGCCTCCGGGTCCGGCAGCCCGACGGACTCGACCAGTTCCAGCGCAGCCGAGTGGGCATCCCGTTTGGAGAGCTTGCGGTGCCTGCGCAGCGGCTCCATCAGTTGGTCCTGGATGCGGACCAGCGGATTCTGCGCCACCGCGGAATCTTGGAACACCATCGCCACCCTGGCCCCTTCGGGGCGCTTGGGGGCGGGAATGCCGGCGACTTCGATGCCATCGACCAGGATGCTGCCCTCAACCCGCGCGTTCATGGGCAGGTGCCCGAGGATCGCGCTGGCGGTCATCGACTTGCCAGAGCCCGACTCGCCGAGCAGGCAGACCCGTTGTCCCTGCTTCACCGAGAACGTGACGTCGCGCACAATCTCTTGGTCGCCCAGAGAGATCCTGAGGTCCGTAACTTCCAGACTGTGCATGCTGCCTCCAACTTCGGCGAGAGCGCTGAACACCTTGAGTGGTGTTGAAGCGAGAGTAAACCCAGAATTGCCAATTGTCAACAATCCAACGATTCGTGTGATGAGACTGTTATCGATGAATCGAGCCCGGGCGCTTCTCCCTCAGCGCGCAGCCGGGTGCCGCACAATCCCGGTTTCGGGACGGTCGATGCTCGACCCGCTACCGTGCTGCCGCTTCAACAGCGAACGCGACCTCTGCGGCGCGCAACGCGGCGCGACCATCCACGACCGGTTCGCCCTCACCGGCGACGGCGGCCACGAAGGCGCGCACCGTGGCCTCGTACACGTCCCTGCGCTGCCAGTCGATCTCGGCGGTTCCACTATCGGTCATCAGGCGCACCGTTGCGATGGGATCCGGGTCCAGCAGGTCTTCCGCGCTGATAGCACCCGTCGATCCCAGCACTTCAACGCCCGAGGTGGCATGCGGTGTCGTGAAGCCGTCATGCAGCGTGACGAGCACATCGCCCTCGAGCCGTAGGACCGCGGCAGAAGCATCCAGCGCGGCTCCGTTCCAATCTCCCTGTCGTACGGCGAGTGCTTTGACGTCCAAGACCTCACGCGAACCGAGCAGCGCGAACAGCACGGATGCGTCGTGCGGCGTGAGGTCCGGCACCACCCCCGCTCCCGCACCGTCCCCGAGTCGCCACGTGCGCAGAAAGTCGGGCAGCAGCTTGGCGTGCTCTATCCGTACCGCACGTACCCGCCCGACTGCGCCCTCTTCGATCAGTTCGCGAATCGCCTGCACCGCTCCGGACGCCGCGAGATGATGATTGACCGCAAGCACGACCCCGGCCCGCGCGCACGCGTCGACGATCGCGCCGGCATCCTCGACCGTTGTCGCCATCGGCTTCTCGAGCAGTACGTGCCAACCGCGTGCTGCCGCGGCTTCCGCCGCGTGCCGGTGCAGCTCGTTGAGGTTGCCGACGTAGACGGCGTCGATGTCGCCCGGGGCAATGTCTTCGAGCGTTGCAGCAACCTCGGGGATGCCGTGCTCGGCAGCGAAATCCGCCCCGTAACCGCCACTCGAGGTCACGAGGTGCGTGATCTGCTGCTCCGCCGCTCGCAGCGCCGGGATCACGCGATCGCCGGCGATCCAACTCGCACCGACAACCGCCCAACGAAGCGTTCGTGCCATTCCAGATTCCCCGCCTCCTGCCGACTTCGGCGAGGCAGTCCCCTCGCTCTCCGTCTCAGCGTACCGGGCAACCACAGCCTGGTTTCGTCTAGCTGCTCGTCCTGCTCCCCGTTTCCGACTACGACGCGCTTCGATGGGATACTGCCATTGAGTGCAAGTCTGCGGAAATGTGGAGGAACACGAAATGGATGACACGAGACCGGCCGAACAGCAGCGCGAACTGGTCGTGGTTTCCAACCGG
>DXDC01000130.1 GCA_019115685.1 Candidatus Agrococcus pullicola | reverse complement strand
TGGGGAGGCAGTTCGAATCGGGCGCTCGTGCCTTCTCGCAGCTCGAGATCGAGCGCTTCCGAGAGCGGCACTTCTGCCGCGAAGCCGTCCCACTCTCGCGTCGTGATGCGCAGCCCGTTGCGCGTTGCCTGAATGCCCGCCACGGTTCCCACCCAGGTGCCCGCTGTCGAGCTGCTTTCGTGCTCCGCGCCGACGGGCGCTGTCACACGCACATCGGCCGGGTCGAAGCTCACATGAGCCTGCGTTCCGCGGAACAGATCCGGTTCTGCGATCGGCAGCTCCCGCAGCGGCGCATCCGGCAGCAGGATCGAACCGCGTTCGCTCACGGTTCCGGACAACAGCACGCGCCCGGCGATGTCGGCGGCGAAGCGGGTCGTCGGTGTTCTCAGTACCTCTGCGACGGTGCCGCGCTGGTGGATGCCGGCCGGACGACCTTCGTCCGCTGCTTCCAGCACGATGACCCTGTCCGCCAACGACAGCAGATCTGCCGAGTCGTGCGTGACCAGGGCCACGGGTACTCCCGATCGCCGCAGCTGGGTGCGAACGAGATCACGGATGCCGCCGACGCTCGCAACGTCGAGCGCTGCAAACGGTTCGTCGAGCAAGACGACGTCGGGAGAGCAGGCGAGCACCCGAGCCAGTGCAACGCGCTGCTGCTGCCCGCCGGAGAGCTGCTCTGCCCGTGCTGGGCCGCGGCCCTCGAGCCCCACGCGCTCGAGCCATTCGTCGGCGAGCGATCGCGCATCCGGTTTCCGCATACCCTGCGATCGCGGTCCGAAGGCAATGTTCTCTCGTGCGCTCAGGTGCGGAAACAGCCGCGAGCGCTGATCGAGATGGCCGACTCTGCGACGCCATCTCGGCACGGAGCTGCCGCGACCGTCGCGCTGCGAGACGAGTTCGCGGTCGCTGATGCGGATGCTGCCCGAGTCGATCGGGATGCTGCCCGCGATTGCGCCGAGCAGGCTCGATTTACCGACGCCGTTGCGGCCGACGATGCCCAGCACCTCTCCCGCTGCGACATCGAACCGTGCCGCAAGCTCGAAGGCGCCCCGGCTCAGGGTGATATCGACGTCGAGGTTCGTCACTGCGCCCCCTTCGCCAATAGCTCTCGGGTAGCGGGTCTGCCGTGCAGCAGCAACAGGGTTGCGAATGCGATGCAGATGAGCAGCAGCGCGAGCGCGAGCGCGGTGTCCCGGCCGACGCCCGCACCGTTGAACGCGGTGTAGATGGCGAGCGGAATCGTTTGCGTCGTGCCCGGCGAATTGCCGGCGAACATCGCGGTGGCGCCGAACTCGCCGAGCGCTCTCGTGAAGCTCAGGATGATGCCCGAAGAGAGCGCGGGGGCGATGAGCGGCAGGGTGACGCGACGCAGCACAGTGACCGGACGGGCACCGAGTCCCTCCGCCACAGCCTCCAGCTCCCGATCCGCGCTTCGGAGCGCACCCTCGACGGAGATCACGAGGAACGGCATCGCGACGAAAGCCTGCGCGAGCACGACGGCGGCCGTCGTGAACTGCAGCTGCAGCCCGACCTCCCCCAGCATCCCGCCCCTGCCGAACAACAGCAGCAGCGCCATGCCACCGACGAGCGGCGGCAAGATGAGTGGCAGCATGACGGCACCGCGCAGCAGCACAGCGGCGAAGCCTGTGAGTCTCGTGAGCACGATCGCGATCGGAACGCCGAGAATAACGCACAGCACCGTCGCAAGTGCGGCCGTCATGAGCGACAGTCGCAGAGCTTGCAGCGCCGTATCCGACGTCAAGATCGCTGGGACCTGCGCCCATTCGATACGCAGCAGGACAGCCAGCAGCGGCGCGAACAGCACCAGGATGCCGATAGTCGCGAGGAGCCAGATGAGTGCGGGAGCACTTCGAGCGGCAGCGCCTATCATGGCGCCTCGAAGCCATAGCCGCCGAGGATGCTCGCTCCGCGTTCCGAGCGTACGAAGTCGATGAACTGCTGCGCCGCTGCCTGTTCTTCAGACGCCTGCAGCAGCGCGATCGGGTACACGTTCGGGTTCTCCTCGGCTCCCTCGATTCCGATGCCCTCGACTTCGCCCGCGGCGATCTGCACGTCAGTGCGATACACGAACCCGACATCCGCTTCGCCCGCGACCACACGGGAGAGGACAGCGCTGACGTTCTGCTCCTCGCTGGCAACGTCGAGACTCACGTTCGCGAGCTCGAGCAGATTTCGCGCTGCTGCTCCGCAGGGCACCTCTTGTGCACACATGACAACGACAGGAGCGTCGGGCTCGTCTTGCGATTCGGCGATGTCCTCGAGCGATTCGATGCCGTAGGGGTTGCCGGGTGCGACGGCGATGACGAGCTCATTCGTGGCGAACGTGACGGGTTCGCCTGCTACGAGACCGTCGTCGACGACGATCTGCATGTTCGACTCATCGGCGGTCGCGAAGATGTCGGCGTGAGCACCGGACTGCAGCTGCGTCGCGAGAACAGAAGAGCCGTCGTAGACGATGGGCGCGAAGGTCACGTTCTCGTGCTCGGCCGCGAACTCCTCTGCGAGCTCGTCGAATGCGGCCTGCAGCGAGGCTGCAGCAAACACCGTCAGTTCGATGCCCGCTCCGCTGTTCTCGCTGTCGTCGCCTCCTGACGAGCATCCGGCCAACGCGACGGCCATGGCGGCGACCGAGACCATGCCGGCCATGCGCTTCACTCTTGCGTCTCTTCCCCGAGCAGCCGATCGGGCCTGCTGTAGACCACCATCGAAGGGCCCCGCAGGAAGCCGACGAGCGTCATACCCGAGTCTGCGGCAAGTTCGGCCGCGAGCGAAGAAGGGGCGGACACCGCGGTGAGCATGGGGATGCCGGCCATGAGCGCCTTCTGCACCAGTTCGAAGCTGGCTCGGCCCGACACCATCAGCACGCAGCCGCGGGCCGGGATGCGCTCGGACGTCAGCGCCCAGCCGAGCACTTTGTCGACAGCGTTGTGACGGCCGACGTCTTCGCGGAGGACGAGCATCTCGCCGGTCTCGCCGTCGAACAGCGCGGCGGCGTGCAGTCCGCCGGTGCGATCGAACACCGCTTGAGCCGCGCGGAGGTCGTCGGGGAAGCGCGTCAGCATCTCCGGCGCAACCCGCAGGGGGTCCGAGTCGACCGTGAAGCACGACGTGGTGTGCACTGCTTCTATACTCGCTTTGCCGCACAGACCGCACGAGCTTGTTGTGAAGAAATTGCGCTCGATGGCGGGGCCGGGCGGCGGAGTACCGGGCGACAACGTCACGTCCAGCACGTTGAAGGTGTTCCCCGCGTGTCCTGCGGTGGCCTCGGGGTCGGAGCAGTACCGGGCCGCGGTCAACTGATCCGGCCGTTGGATGATCCCCTCCGAGACGAGGAAGCCCACGGCGAGTTCGATGTCGTGGCCCGGTGTTCGCATCGTGACCGCGAGAGGCTTGCCGAGTACTCGAATCTCCAGCGGCTCTTCGAACGCGAGCTGATCGGGCCGGCTGCGAGGCTCCTCCCCCAGCGTGATCCTGGTCACTCGTCGACGAGCGGTGATACGCGACACGACTCCTCAGTAGCATGGATTGAGCCTCGTGAGCAAGGCAGTAGGGAGCGGCCCGATGACGTCGATCACCCCTGAGGAGTACCTCGCCTGGATTCTCGATCGCATCGAGCGCCTCCCCGTCGAGAGCCTGCCGATCG
>DXDC01000129.1 GCA_019115685.1 Candidatus Agrococcus pullicola | reverse complement strand
AGATCGGCATCTTGAACGAGAAGGGCGAGCCCGTTCCGCAGGGCCAGGGAGGCCTGCTGACGATCACGAGCCCGTGGCCGGGGATGCTGCGCACAATCTGGGGCGACGACAAGCGTTACCGAGAGACCTACTGGGAGAAGTTCGGCGACAAGTACTTCGCGGGCGACGGTGCACGGATCGACGACAACGGCGACATCTGGCTGCTCGGCCGAGTCGACGACGTCATGAACGTCTCGGGGCACCGGCTCTCGACCGCCGAGATCGAATCGAGTCTGGTCGCTCACGAGGCGACAGCGGAAGCTGCTGTCGTCGGCGCTTCCGATGCGACAACCGGCCAGGCTGTAGTCGCGTTCGTGATCCTGAAGAGCCGGTTCGAGGAGACGAAGTCGGTCGAGGAAGCGGAGGCGATACTGCGGAAGCACGTCGCCGACGACATCGGCGCGATCGCCAGGCCGAGACAGGTCTTCATCGTGCCAGACCTCCCGAAGACCCGCTCCGGCAAGATCATGCGGCGACTCCTGCGCGATCTTGCGGAGGGACGCGAGGTCGGTGACACGACAACGCTGGCCGACGGGTCCGTTGTGAAGGCCATCCAGGAGCAGCTGCGCTAGCGCGCAGCCGCGCCCGCAGCGCATCCCGCCCCGACGCAGCCTCGCAGTGCATATAACAGGGCACACTTCTCGGTCTATGGATGGCGACACGCCCGTATAGCGCGTTCATTCCATGCATAGACCGAGAAGTGTGCCTGGAACGAGCGAGGATGAAGTCGGGTTTGCTCGATTCGGGTCGTGGGAATGACGAAAAGCGGGCGCGGCATCGGATGCCGGCCCGCTTTTCGCGTCCGCTTACGCCAATTCGACGGTCAGATCACGTGAATTCGACGATGAGCTCGAGTTCGACTGGGGTTCCCAGCGGCAACTCGGCAACGCCGACCGCGGCACGCGCGTGCTTGCCGATGTCGCCGAAGATCTCGCCGAGCAGTTCGCTCGCTCCGTTGATCACGGCGGGCTGCTGCGTGAATCCGGATGCGCTGGCAACGAAGCCGCCGAGCTTCACGATTCGTGTAACCCGGTCGAGCGAGCCGATGACGCTCGCGACCGCTGCGAGCCCGTTCAACACGGCGATGCGCGACAGCTCGTAGCCTTGCTCGACCGTGACCTCATCTCCGAGGTAGCCGGTGGCCGCGAGCGCGCCGTCGACGAAGGGCAACTGGCCGGAAACGTAGACGTGGTTACCGCTGATGACGGCGGGCACATAGGCCGCGACGGGCGCCGCAACCTCCGGCAGTTCCAGGCCGAGTTCGGTCAGGCGCTCCGCGACGCTCACTGCTTCGGCCTCTTCATGAAGGCGACCATGCCGCCCTGCGGGCCGGTGCCGACATGGACGAGCTCCCAACCGTCAGCGCCCCAGTTGTTGAGAATGTCTGCCTCCTTGTGCAGCAGCAGCGGTGTGGTGACGTACTCCCAAGTGGTCATAGATCTTCCTCCATTCATAGGATGATCGCGTAGTCTGGCGGGTATGACTGCGCGCAAATACAAGCCCGGAAGCCTCCTTGGCAACCTTCTCGGGTTGTTTGGATTCAGCGCCGCGGCCGGTGCTCTGGTCGCTGCCTCCCTTGCCCCAGGTGTTGCCGTCGCCGCCACCGCTGCGAACAGTGGCATGGACATGTTCCAGGCACTGCCAGACTACGCAACAATCAACCAGCAGGCCGACCGAAACATCATTTACGGTAACCGTGACGGCGAGCCTGTCGAAATTGCACGGATCTACAGCCAGAACCGCCAGACCGTCGAGCTGAAGAACGTTTCACCGAACGCGCTCAACGCGGCCGTCGCCGCTGAGGACCGCCGCTTCTACTCGCACGGAGGCGCGGATGCCCAGTCGCTCGGTCGTGCGGTCATGTCGCAGCTGGGCTTCGGCGGTGACTCCGGCGGTTCGACGCTGACGATGCAGCTCGTTCGCCAGCAGATCATCATCGACGCGGAGATGCGTCGCGATCAGGCGACCACTGATGAAGAGCGGGCTGAAGCGCAAGCCATCATCGACGAGCAGTGGGACGACGACTACAACCGCAAGCTGCGGGAGATCAAGCTCGCCATGGCATTGGAAACGCTGTACACGAAGGACGAGATTCTGCTTGCCTACTTGAATGTGGCGAACTTCGGCGAAACTGTGTATGGAATCGAAGCCGCTGCGCAGACAATCTTCGGTGTCAGCGCGTCACAGCTCAACCCTGCGCAAGCGGCCTCACTCATTGCGACCGTGCAGGAGCCGGTTGCACTCAACCTCCTGAATCCGGAAAACTTCCAATCGAACCAGGACCGCCGTGACTGGATCCTCGGTCAAATGGCCCGCGAGGGCTACATCACCGAGGAGGAGCACGAGGAGAACCTCGCGATACCGGTCGATGAAGACTATGTCGACTACTCTCCGCAGCCGAGCGGATGCGTCGCCGGACACGAGTCGGCCAGGTACTTCTGCAACTACGTGGATCATGTGCTGAAGCAGGATCAGGTGCACGGTCAGTACATCTTCGGTCAGTCGCAAGAGGCGAGCCAGAGGGTGTACGACCAGGGCGGCTTCCACATCTACACCACGATCGATCTCGATCTGAACGACCACGTGCAAGACCTGGTCCGAGAGTACGCGCCTACCGGCTGGAACGGGGCCGATCTCGGTGGCGGCGTAACGATGCTCGAGGTCGATACCGGCCGCATCCTCACGATGGTGCAGAACAAGGAGTACGACCCGACAGACAGCGCGGATGAGTACTCGACGGGTATCAACTACAACACGACCAGGGATTACGGCGGCTCAACGGGCTTCCAGCCGGGCTCGACGTATAAGATCTTCACGCTCGCCGAATGGATCCAACAGGGTTACAGCCCTAACGAACGGCTTGACACGAATAGGCAACCCCGCTCCATCACGGCGTGTGGCAGTTCCGTCGGTGAGTTCGACCCGCAGAACAACGAAGGCATCAATTGGGGCCGCCAGTCGGTCACCGACATCATGGTGAACTCAGTGAACACGGGTACGGTCGAAATGGCCACGCGCCTCGACCTGTGCGACATCCAGGATCTCGCGTCGAGCATGGGCTTCGTGAACGCTGCTGACCCCGGCGCACCGCTGGAGCTGTATCCGTCGACAATCATCGGTGGCGCGGATGACAGGACTTCGACGCTCACCATCGCTCAGGCATTCGCGACGTTCGCGAACGATGGCGTGCACTGCGAGCCGCTCGCGATCGATCGCATCGTCGACCGCGACGGTAACGAGGTTGCTCCGCCCCAGCCCTCGTGTGAGCGAGTGCTCTCGAGCGAGGACAACTCGGTCGTGCAGCACGTGCTGCGCGAGGTGAACCGCCGCAACCCGAACACGAATCCGGGCAATGCGCCGGTAATCTCCAAGACCGGTACGAACGACAGAGTTGGACAGACTTGGAGTTCCGGCGCATCCCCGAACGTCGCGGCGTCAGCATGGATCGGCAATGTGAAGGGCCACACAACCCTGCAGCCGATCTGGACCAACGTCCGCGACCTCTTCAGGCTCTCGATGCAAGAGGCGAACAACCTGTATCCGGGCGGAGAATTCACGCCGGTTGACGAAGAAACTCTGCGCGGGAATATGGAGGAAGTTCCCGATGTGACGGGCATGGATGTCGATGAAGCGATATCCGCGCTCGAGGAGGAGGGCTTCGAGAATGTCGAAGTCGCCGACCCCGTCGAGGGGTCGAACGATGACGGCTCGGTCGAGTACACGGCTCCCGCTGCCGGTACGAGTGCGGCGCCGGACGCATTGGTGACGATCTTCCCCAGCGACGGATCGATGAGTGACGATGACGGCGACGGCGACGGCGATCTGCAGTGGCCCAGCCTCGGGGGCATGTCGCTATCGGATGCGAGATCCGCGGTAGACAGCGCCGGTTTCAATTCCGACAACATCCAGGTCACCTGGCACGCCGGTAGCCAAGCGCAAGTCTGTCAAGTGCTAGCGCAGAACCCCGAGGCCGGTACACCGGCCGACGAAGGCGATCCGATATCGGTTGTGGTCGGCGGTAGATCCGACGGCTCCGCGGCGGACTGCTAGTGGCGCGCGGGCTGCAGCGCGCCGCAGGGTTCGCGCTCGGGGCGGTGACCGCCGCCGCCGTGGCGACGGCAACCTATGCCGTCGCCATCGAGCGGCGCGCCTTCGGTCTTCGCTTCGAGGAGCTGCCGATCCTGCCGGCCGGATCGCGACCCATCGCGGTGCTGCACCTTGCGGATATCCACATGGCTCCGTGGCAGCGCAACAAGGTCGAATGGCTGCAGGGCCTGCGCGATCTCGAACCGGACTTCGTGATCAATACGGGTGATTCGCTCGATCACCGAGACGGGATGCGGGCGCTCGCAGAAGCGCTGGCTCCGTTCGCGGGCATCCCCGGCGCATTCGTGCACGGGTCGCATGACTACTACGCCTCGAAGTTCAAGAACCCGCTGCGCTACCTGGGAGCACCCAAATTCGGGCCCCATATGCACGGCCCCAAGCACGACACCCCCATGCTCGAGCGTGTGTACGCAAGCTACGGCTGGGCCGATCTCAACAACAGTGCCGCCGATTTCACGATCCGCGACACGACCGTGCAGGTGCTCGGCACGAACGATGCCCACATCGAACTCGCCGATCTCGAGGCGACGGCACGCGAGCAACAGCGCTTGACCGAGCGACCGGACGTCACGCTCGGCATCACGCACGCCCCCTACCGTGACGTCCTGGACGGGCTCGCGAGTCTCGGAGCGGACGCACTCTTCGCCGGCCACACGCACGGAGGGCAGGTGCGCGTGCCGGGAGGCCCGGCGCTCGTCACGAACTGCGACCTGCCGGTTGAGCATGCGGACGGACTCACCACATGGCACACGGGAGGTCGCGAAGTACCGCTGGAGGTGTCGGCGGGGATTGGAACATCCGTGCTCGCGCCGTTCAGACTCGGCACGCCGCCGGAAGCGGTGCTGCTCACGCTGACCGCTCGCGGGTAACATCTCCGTATGCCAGCGCTCCCCGTCATAACCGGCAAACTCGCGCTCCGCGCCCTGCGACTACTCGGACGCAGCGGCAATGCCCTGCCCGGCCTCATCGTTGAACGCACGTTTCCCTCTTATATGTCGAAGACCCTGAGCGCGCTGCCGCACGGTGTCGTACTCGTCACGGGCACGAACGGCAAGACGACGACC
>DXDC01000128.1 GCA_019115685.1 Candidatus Agrococcus pullicola | reverse complement strand
AGCAGAACGTGCTTCTTCACGCCGCTCTCGTTGCAAGAGGGCACGGTATGAGAACCGCACGCGAGCAGTTCGATCGTCTCGTTTCGACGCACAGGGTCGTTCCCGTCATCACGACCTTGTTCGCCGACGAGGAGACTCCCGTCAGCATTTACCGGAAGATCGGGGGAGGGCCGGGCTCATTCCTGCTCGAGTCTGCGCATCAGGGAGTCTGGAATCGATACTCCTTCATCGGCGGTGAAGTCTACGGCCGGCTGATAGCAACGGGTGAACGCGTCGAGTGGATCGACAACGGTCTCGATCGCGAACGCGCGTTTGGAACTGACTTCCCTACCGATGGACTCGCGGCGCTCGAGCTGCTGGCTGCCCGTTGGCGTACGCCCCGCATCCCGCATCTGCCGCGCCTGGCTTCGGGCCTTGTCGGGCATATCGGCTGGGATGCGGTACGTCTTGTCGAGTCGTTGCCGAACCCTCCCGCGCGTGAACACCGATTTCCCGACATCGCATTCGGCTTCGTGCGTGACCTTGTCGTACTGGATCATGCGAGCGGCAACGCACATCTGGTCACGGTCGTGCTTGCCGACGGCGCCGCATCGCCAGACCAGCTGTGGACGGCAGCGCAGGCGCGTCTAGCAGCCCTGACGGCCAAGCTCTCGACCCCCCGCGACTCGTCGGTGACCGAGGTCGACATGGACGCTGCCCCGCAGGCAACCGCAAGAACCTCAGACGAAGAGTTCGCCGCCACCGTCGAGCGGAGCAAGCGGCACATCGTCGACGGAGACATCTTCCAGGTGGTTCCGTCCATCCGCTTCGACATGGAGACAACCGCACGGCCTCTCGACGTCTACCGCGTGCTACGTCTGCTGAACCCTTCTCCGTACATGTACTTGATCGCAGCGGCAACGGAGGCCGGAGTTCCGTACGAAGTAGTCGGCGCGTCGCCCGAAGCGCTCGTGACCGTGAGTCACGGTACCGCGACGATGCATCCGATCGCCGGCTCCCGCCCCCGTGGTGCGGATGCGGAAGAAGATGCCGCTCTCGCCAAAGAGTTGCTTGCCGACCCGAAAGAGCGCAGCGAGCACATCATGCTCGTCGACCTCGCACGCAACGACCTCTCGAAGGTCGCGATCGCCGGCAGCGTGAGAGTCAGTGACTTCATGAACGTCGAACGCTTCCGGCACATCATGCACATCGTCTCGACGGTTGTGTGCGATCTCCGCGAGGACGCAACGGCAGTAGATGCACTGCGAGCTGCTTTCCCGGCGGGTACGCTCTCGGGCGCCCCGAAGCCGAGAGCCCTGGAGATCATCGACGCCCTGGAGCCGTCGTCAAGAGGGATCTACGGGGGTGTCGTGGGCTATTTCGACTTCCAGGGCGATGCTGACGTGGCAATCGCCATCAGAACCGTGACCATGAGTGAAGGGCAGGCATCCGTCCAGTCGGGAGCCGGGCTGGTTGCCGATTCGGTCGCTGCTAATGAGACCGCCGAGATCAAGAACAAAGCGCGCAGCCCCTTGACGGCCCTGGCCATCGCGGAGTCAATGCAGAGGACGAGTCGGTGATCGCCAAGCGAGGAAAGAGCATTGCCGTGCTGGCGGCTGTTCTCGGACTTCTGCTCACTGGAATTGCTCCGACGCAGGACTGGGTACAGGTCATAGCGGAGGACACCGAGCCATTCACTCTGACTGGAGCAGACCTCAGCGGTGCGCTGCTCGCACTCGCACTCGCACTCGGTGCGCTCTCGCTTACGTTGTTGTTCGCGGGACGGATCCTGAGCGCTGTCTGCGGCGCTGTTATGGCGCTTATCGGCGTTGCTCTCATCGTCACCACCGTGGGAGCCGCAAGTGCCGAGAACCGCGCTGTGGCGGAAGAGGTTGCCGCACGCACCGGCCTGACGGGCGGAACAACGCAAACCGTCGAGGTGCTCTGGGCGTTTCCCGCACTCGCTTTGGCGGGCGGCGCCCTTGCGGTACTCGGTGGGCTCTGGACCATTGCCACGTTCAAGTTCTGGAAACGGCAACCGAAATCGAAAGACAAGTACGAGCTTCGTAGCGGCGCACTCGCGTGGGATGTCCTGGATGAAGGAAACGACCCGACACTCGATGATGCGCAGGAACAACATGCGAAGCGACAAGAAGCGCAGGGGCGGAAGGAGTCGGGCGAGCCGCCGGCGGCGAGGCGTGACGCCGACAACGAGTAGAAGTGCCCTAGACTAGTACGAGTCCCGATTGAACAAGGAGCATCGTGAGCGAACAGCTGGTGGAGCGCGCAGAAGGCGCCGAGGAGTTCACCGCAGAGATCCCGGACGAGCACGTCGACCCGGGCCACGGCAACACAGTGGCAGCGTGGGCGTCGGTTCTCGTCATGCTCATCGGCATCAGTGCCGGCACTGTGTTCTTCTACCTCGAGCAGCCGTTCTACGTCTGGATCTGCGCGGCCGTTACCGCCGGAGGACTCGTTCTCGGTGGCCTGCTCAAGCTCGTCGGACTCGGCAAGAAGCGTCCGACAGCCAAGAGCGAGTGAGCTCGGCGCCTTTGGATCTCCTGCGTGAACTTACAGACGGAGCGGTCGAAGACGCCAAGCTGCGGGAACGCAGTCTTCCCTTCGAAGCCCTTCGGGCTCTTGCCGAGCAAGCTCGGCAGCCCATCGACGCGGTCAGCGCGTTAAGCCCTTCCGAATCCGTGCACGTCATCGCCGAGGTGAAGCGTGCCAGCCCTTCGAAGGGCCTGCTCTCCGATATTCCGGACCCGGCGGAGCTCGCCGGCGAATATGCCCGCGGCGGAGCATCCTGCATCAGCGTTCTGACCGAGTCACGCAGATTCAAGGGCAGCCTGGAGGATCTTCGTGCGGTGCGGGCCGAGGTCAGCGTTCCCGTACTCCGCAAGGATTTCATCGCAACCGAGTATCAACTGCTGGAAGCTCGCGAAGCGGGGGCAGACATCGTTCTCTTGATCGCCTCCGTGCTGGATGCTGCGCGGCTGCGCGAACTGCACGCGTACGCGGAGGCTCTTGGTCTATCCGTTCTCGTCGAAGTGCACGATGAGAGCGAAATCGACCGCGCTGTTGCTGCGGGAGCGAAAATTCTGGGCGTGAACACGAGGGATTTGAAAACTTTCGAGATGCACCCGGAGCGCTTCGCGGAACTCCGCTCGCTCATTCCCGACGGTGTCATTGCGGTGGCGGAGTCCGGCGTGCATGACGTTGACGACGTACAGCGCTATCGTAATGACGGAGCCCACGCGGTGCTCGTCGGCGAAACACTGGTACGGGATGGTGCGCCCCGTGCCCGAGTCGCAGAATTCGGAGGAGTGCGATGAACGATCGACTTCGTGAGGCCCTCGGCCCCTGGTTCGGTGACTTCGGTGGCGTGTTCATGGCCGAGCCGCTCATGGCGACGATCGACGAACTTTCGAACGCGTACGAAGAGCTTCGCGATGACCCCAGCTTCTGGGAAGAGTTCATCGGGCTCGGCAGGGAGTACACGGGGAGGCCGTCCCTGCTGACTGAGGCGAAGCAGCTGTCCGAAGTCGCCGGGGGCGCGCGCATCTTCCTCAAACGTGAAGATCTGAACCACACGGGCAGCCACAAGATCAACAACGTACTCGGCCAGGCGTTACTCGCCAAGCGCCTGGGAAAGTCGCGTCTCATCGCGGAGACCGGCGCCGGGCAGCACGGCGTGGCGACGGCGACAGCCGCAGCGTACTTCGGCTTCGACTGCACCATCTACATGGGCGAGGTTGACACCCAACGCCAAGCGCTCAACGTCGCCAGGATGCGCATGCTGGGCGCCGAGGTAGTACCGGTCCGCTCGGGGTCGCGAACGCTGAAAGATGCCATCAACGAGGGCCTCCGCGACTGGGTCGCGAATACGGATTCGACGCACTACCTCATGGGGACTGTTGCCGGGCCCCACCCGTTTCCGGCAATGGTGCGCGACTTCCACCGCCAGATCGGTGAGGAAGCGAAAGAGCAGATCATCGCCGCAACCGGGTCGTTGCCCGAAGCGGTTCTGGCCTGCGTGGGCGGCGGCTCGAACGCCATCGGCATCTTCCACGCATTCCTGGACGAGCCCGATGTTCGTCTCATCGGCTTGGAGGCCGCCGGCGACGGCGCGGATACCGAACGGCACGCCCTTTCGATAGGGAAGGGAACGCCCGGCCTGCTGCACGGGATGAAGACGTATCTGCTGCAGGACGAGCAGGGGCAGACCCGCGAATCGCATTCGATCTCGGCCGGTTTGGACTACCCGGGGGTCGGGCCGGAGCACGCCTGGCTGCACCAGATAGGTCGGGCCAGCTACGAGCCGGTCAGCGACAGCGAAGCTATGGACGCGTTCCTGGAACTCACGCGCCGAGAAGGAATCATTCCTGCCATCGAGTCGGCCCATGCCGTCGCCGGCGCACTTCGCGAAGGCGAGCGCCTCGGGCCGGAGGCCGTTCTGCTGGTGAACCTCTCCGGCCGCGGTGACA
>DXDC01000127.1 GCA_019115685.1 Candidatus Agrococcus pullicola | reverse complement strand
CCTCAGCGACGACGCCGCTCGCCTGTGCCGCGTGCCCGCCGGGCATCCGCAGGGCTATCAAGACGCGTTCAACGCCTTCGTACGCGATGCCTACGACGCAATGCGCGGCGCAGCGCCGGAGGGACTCCCGACCTTCGTCGACGGTGCCCGGGCTGCGATGATCACGGATGCCGTGCTGCAATCGGCAAACAGCGGCCAGTGGGTCGAGGTGAGCCAGCCGTGACCGAGCCCATCCTCACCGTCACCGACGCGCGCAAGCAGTTCTTCGGAGTCGAGGTTCTGCACGGCGTTTCGCTCGAGCTCGCACCCGGCTCCGTGCACGGGCTCGTCGGCGAGAACGGCGCAGGCAAGTCGACGCTGATGAAAATCATCGCTGGCGTCCACAGGCGCGACGGCGGCGACATGCGGATCGATGGCGAACTCGTCGACTTCGGCCATCCCCTCGAGGCTGCAGCCGCTGGAGTCGCGACGGTGTTCCAGGAGTTCAACCTCCTACCCGACAGAACTGTCGCGCAAAACGTCTTCCTGGGTCGCGAACCACGGAAACGCGGCATGATCGACACGAAGGGGATGTGCCGATCCACGGCAGAGCTGCTCGAGGATCTCGGTATCCCCGGCATCCCTCCGACTGCACGAGCTGGGGAACTTACCGTCGCTGAGCAGCAGATCGTCGAAATCGTGAAAGCGTTGAGCGTGGGCGCCCGTGTCATCTCCATGGACGAACCGACCGCGGCACTGGCGGATCACGAGGTGACGATCCTGTACCGAGTCATCGAGCGGCTGCGCGAACGCGGTGTCGCAATCCTCTACGTCTCGCACCGGCTCAAGGAAATCTTCGACCTCTGCGACACCATCACGGTGCTGAAGGACGGCTCGCACGTATCGACAGATCCCGCTGCCGACCTCGACGAGGCAGCGCTCGTACGTCGCATGGTCGGGCGCCCGATCAGCGCGTTCTTTCCCGATCCCGATCCGGGCACCGAAATCGGTGCGCCTCGCATCACGATCCGCAGCGGCGGCAACACCCAGTTGGATGGCATCGATCTTGAAGTGCGCGCCGGCGAAGTCGTCGGCATCGCCGGTCTGCAGGGTTCGGGGCGTACGGAGTTGCTCGAAGCGATCTTCGGCGCCGCTCCGTTTACACGTGGCTCACTGGAAATCGATGGAGCTCGTGCGGTGATAAAGCATCCGAGGCAGGCGGCACGACGCGGCGTCGCGCTTGTGACCGAAGACCGCAAGCGCACCGGGCTCGCTCTGAACCAGTCGATCCTCGACAACGCGCTGCTGGCCATCCGCTCCGTGTTTCCAAGGCGAACGCAGGCATCCCGTGCCGAGATTCCCGGCATGTTCAGTTCACTCGAACTCGTCAGTCAGGGCAATAAGCAAGAGGCGCAAACACTCTCGGGAGGCAACCAGCAGAAAGTTGTGCTCGCAAAGTGGCTCGCCATGCGACCGAAGATCGTACTGCTCGACGAGCCGACTCGCGGCATCGATGTCGGCGCCAAGGTCGCGGTGTATCAACTCATCAGAGCACTCGCGAAGGAAGGGGTCGCGATCGTAATGGTCTCCAGCGAAACCCCGGAGGTCATCGGCATGGCCGACCGCATCCTCGTTATGCGCGACGGCCGCATCGTCGGCGAGCTCTCCTCCGACACCGATGAGGAGAGCGTACTCGCTGTCGCAACCGGCGCGGCCGAGGAGGTGCAACAGTGAAAGCTCTCATAGCAAAGCTCCAGCGGCTCGACACCACCGTCATCGTCCTGATCGCGCTGGTACTCGTGCTGGCGCTCAGCGCGATTCTGGTCTCGACCGTTGGCAGAAACCTCCTCAGCCCCGGCAACATCCGCGACATCCTCACCGGCATGAGCGTCCTGGGCTTCGTCGCCATAGGGCAGACTCTCGTGATTCTGGGTGGGTCCCTCGACCTGTCGGTTCCGTACGTTGTGAGTCTCACGAGTCTCATAGCCGCAGAAACCATGAACGGCAGGACCGGCATGATCGTGCCCGGCGTGCTGCTTGCACTCGGGGTGGCGTCGCTCATCGGTCTCGCGAACGGCGCCGTCGTCACCTTCCTGCGGGTGCACGGATTCATCGCAACGCTCGGTGTCGGGCTCATTCTCAAGGGCTACCTCGATACGACCTACAAGGGGACAGCGGGGCAGGTCCCGTGGGAGTTCCAGCTCTTCGGCGCAACCGGCATCGGCCCCGTTCCCATCTCCACGATCGTGATGCTCGCATGCGCCGGGTTCGTTGGGTTCCTGCTGGCTCGAAGCAAATTCGGGCACCATCTCTTCGCGGTCGGTGGCAACGCAGAAGTCGCGAGACTGTCAGGAGTGCGGACGAGGCGCCCGCTTATCTGGGCGCACGTCGCGGGCTCCTTCTTCGCCGGGATCGCCGGTCTTCTGCTCGCCTCTCGGCTCGGCGTCGGCAGCCCTACCGTGGGCGTGCAGGGCAGCTACGACCTACTCTCCATCGCTGCTGTCGTACTCGGCGGCACCCTCCTTGCGGGCGGTCGCGGCTCGATCTGGGGAACGATCGGCGGCGTCGCGATCTTCGCCGTTCTCGACAATCTCATGAGCGTGATGCAAGTGAACCCGTTCTTCAAGGACATGGTGCGCGGCGCAGTCATCATTCTGGCCGTAGCGGTGTACTCCAACCGGAGGATCGTCGCCCGACGCGAACGATTCACATCCTCGGGTAGGGAAGTTCCTCAACTGACCGAGGAGGGGGCACGATGACCGCGAGAACGGATTCCCGCATCCAGACAGTGCTCCGCGCCCTGATCAGCCCCAAGGGAGCTGTCTACCTGCTGCTCATCGTACTGCTGGTCTCGGTAACCGCGATCCACCCGTCGTTCGCTGAACCGGGCCAGCTGATGCGCTATATCCAACGGGTCGCTCCCATCGCGATCGTGGCGATCGGGCAGTACTTTGTCATCGTCAGCGGAGAGTTCGACCTCTCCATGGGGTCACTCGTCACAGTCCAGGTTGTGGTCGCCGGCACCCTGGTCGGTCAAGACGACTCGAGAACCGTGCCGGTGCTGCTGCTGCTTCTGGTCATCGGAGTTCTCGTCGGGCTCGTCAACGGACTCGTGACGACACGCCTCAAAGTCCCCTCCTTCATCGTCACACTGGGGATGATGCTGGCACTCTACGGAGGCGTGCTCTGGTGGACAGGCGGCGCTGCAACCGGCAACCCGGCAGATTCGTTCAGGCAGATCGGACGCAGCGGCATCCACGATCTCCCGGTCATCGGGTTGCTCCCCTGGTCCGTGCTGATTCTGGCTGCGGTCGTGGCCATCGCCGCCTGGCTCTCTCGCAGGCCGTTCGGCAAGACGCTCGTCGCCATCGGCGACAACCCGAGCGCCGCGCGCTTCGCCGGAGCGTCCGTACAGCGCACCAAGACCATGGCGTTCGTGCTCTCGTCCATGTCGGCGACCATCGCGGGTGTCTTGCTGGTCGGCTACGCGGGGGTGCATCCCTCTGTCGGGCAAGGCTACGAATTCACCGCGATCACCGCCGTCGTGCTCGGTGGTGTCGTCCTCGGCGGCGGCCGCGGCAACGTGTGGGGCGCTCTCGCGGGGGCGTTCGCGCTCGAGACGCTGTTCACGCTGTTGAACTTCACCGCCGTCCCGTCAACGATGCGATCCGCGATTCAGGGTGTCATCATCATCGCGGCCGTCGCCTATGCCGGCGTGATCTTCAAGAATCGTCGCGCTCCAGCGGCGGTCGCCTCAGACCCTCCCGACGCACCCGGGATGCAACAAGCGACAGGGGAAGCCCAGTCGACCGAATCCGCAGGCAGCGGAGCCACGCGGAACCACAACACAAAGGAGAACTGATCATGAAACGATCACTGAGAACCACGGTGGGTCTTGCTTGCGCGGCCACGCTGGTCCTCTTCACTGCGTGCTCGACGGACCCATCCGTGACACCCCCTGAAGACAACGACACCACAGAGACCGAGTCTTCGGGCGAATGGTTCGATCAGGAGCTCTTCGACCAGCAGTACGAGCAGCGTTCCGTCGAGCCGGAGGGACCGGCCGACCAGCCCTATCTGCAGATGATCGACCCCGAGATGCGCGACACGAGCGAGTTCGCAGCGGAGGGCGCGCAGAAGGCGTGCTTCGCCAACGCGTCGATCTCGAACCCTTGGCGCCAAACCGGCTGGATTACGATGAACGAGCAGCTGCAAGTGCTGCAGGACTCCGGCGTGATCTCCGAAATGGAAACGCGTGACGCGCAGGACAGCGATGACACGCAGATTGCCGACATCGATTACTTCATCTCGGAAGGCGACTGCGACGCGTTCATCATCTCGCCGAACTCGACAGCAGCGATCACCCCGGCGGTGGAACGAGCCTGTGAAACCGGCAAGCCGGTCATCGTATTCGACCGCGGCGTGCAGACCGACTGCGCTGTGACGTTCATCCACCCCATCGGTGGCTTCGCATGGGGCATCGATACCGCTGAGTTCCTGATCGACCACCTCGAGCCGGGAGACAGGGTGATCGCGTTGCGCATCCTGCCAGGAGTGGACGTGCTCGAACAGCGCTGGGCCGCGGCAGAGCGACTGTTCGAAGAGGCCGGCATCGACGCGGTCGACCACTTCACCGACGCTGACCCAGCAACCATCAAGAACATCATTGCCGACGAGCTCGCGCAGGGCGAAGTACAGGGCATCTGGATGGATGCCGGCGACGGTGCAGAAGCTGCAATCGAAGCCTTCGAGGACGCAGGGGCACCCTACCCGGTCATGACCGGCGAGGACGAGCTGAGCTTCCTGCGCAAGTGGGCTGAAACGGGTCTGACCGGTCTCGCCCCCGTCTACTCGAATTTCCAGTGGCGCACGCCGCTGCTCGCGCTCGAGATGATCTTCGCCGGTGAAGAGGTGCCGGCCGAGTGGGTACTGCCGCAGAACCCGATCACCGAAGCCGAGCGGGACGACTACATCGAACGCAGTGAGGGCATGCCCAACGGGCACTACGCGCAGTTCGGCGGCGAGGATCTCCCGGGCTTCCCGGAGACCTGGCAGGAACGCAATATTCCGTAATCGGAGGTGAATGCAGTGGGGAGCCCTACGTGAACCGGGCTCCCCGCTGCGTTCGGAGAGGAACGCAATGCAGCGTGAACTAGGGGTCAATACCTGGGTGTGGGTTTCACCGCTCACTGACGACAACCTGAAGGGCATCGCTGCGCGCGCCCGCGACATCGGGTACCGGGTGTTGGAGATGCCGATCGAGTTCCGGGGCAACTGGAACCCGACCGAAGCCGCCGGAACGCTCGATGCATTGGGAATGAACGCGCGCGTCGTCGGCGCAATGGGTGAAGGACGAGATCTCCTTGACCCGGGCCTACGGGAGAACACTCAGCACTATTTGCGGCATTGTGTCGACGCCGCCGTCGAGGTGGGCTCCCCCACCGTCGCCGGACCGTTCACGGCTCGGACCGGACGCGTGTGGCGTATGTCGGCTGACGACCGGCACGCTGCAGTAGCGGCCCTGCGGGAGGCACTGCATCCTGTCGCCGACTATGCGGCAGAACGCGGCATCACGCTCGCAATAGAACCCCTGAATCGGTATGAAACCAGCTTGATCAACACCGTCGAACAGGCACTCGACGTCCTCGATCCACTCCTCGGGCAGGGAGTCGGCCTCGCGCTAGACGCCTACCACCTCAACATCGAGGAGCGGTCGATAACGGATGCGATCGCATCCGCTGATGAGCACATTGCGGTCGTGCAGGTGTGCGGGAATGACCGCGGCCCCGCCGGTCCGGACCACATCGACTGGCCGGCATTTCTCGATGCGCTCGACACGGCCCGGTATCCGGGACCGCTAACGCTCGAGAGCTTTACCGGCGACAATGACACCATCGCAACGGCAGCTTCCGTGTGGCGCCCGCTGGCAGCATCGCAGGACGAGCTCGCACGGATCACCTACGAGTTCTTCGCAGAACTCCAGCACAGAAGGGAGATGACATGAGTCAAGAGGCATCGCATCCCGTCACCCTGTTTACGGGCCAATGGGCTGACCTACCGTTCGAGGAGGTAGCCAGGCTCGCCGCCGAGTGGGGGTACGACGGGCTCGAAATCGCCGCATCCGGCGACCATCTGGATCTCGCGCGAGCAGACGAGGACGACGCATACTTGCGATCGCGCCTTGAGATCCTCGACCGCTACGGATTGCGCGTGTGGGCGATCTCCAACCATCTCGCCGGGCAAGCGGTGTGCGACGACCCCATAGATTTCCGGCACAGGGCGATCGTGCGGCCCTACGTGTGGGGCGACGGGGATGCCGAAGGCGTCCGGAAGCGCGCGGCAGAGGACATGCAACGAGCAGCAAGAGTTGCTCGCAAGCTCGGCGTCGACACGGTCGTCGGCTTCACGGGCTCGAAGATCTGGCCGTACGTCGCGATGTTTCCGCCCGTGCCGCAGGAGGTCATCGAGGAGGGGTACGAAGACTTTGCGCGCAGATGGAACCCGATTCTTGACGTGTTCGACGGCGAAGGCGTCCGGTTCGCGCACGAGGTGCATCCCTCTGAGATCGCGTACGACTACTGGACGACCGTTCGCACCCTCGAAGCCATCGATCATCGTGAAGCATTCGGGCTGAACTGGGACCCAAGTCACCTGCTCTGGCAGGGCGTCGACGCAATCGGCTTCATCACCGATTTCGCGGACCGCATCTACCACGTCGATTGCAAAGACACCCGCCTCCGGCCACCCA
>DXDC01000126.1 GCA_019115685.1 Candidatus Agrococcus pullicola | reverse complement strand
TCCCGCCCTCAGCCGACGTGGGCGAAGACCTTCGCGGCGTGGTGGAGCTCGCCAGGTCCTTGACATCGCTGCCGATGGTCACCGGCACCAATCTCGGCATCGAAATGGAGTACGACGAGTGCTTCAATCGCATGACGCGTATCGTCGAGTCGGCCGAGGAGACCGTCGATGTCGAGTTCTACATCGCTGCGCGGGACTCGACGACCGATGCGTTCTTCCGGTCACTCGCGGCAGCTGTGCAAAGGGGCGTCAAGGTTCGACTTCTGTTCGATCACATCGGGTCGCGCAAGTATCCGGGCTTCAAACGGCTCCAGCACTGGCTGACGGATGCCGGGATCGATTGGCGACTGATGCTGCCGTTCCGCCCGTTCAGAGGCTCATGGAAGCGCCCCGATCTGCGCAATCACCGCAAGCTCCTCGTCATCGATGGCCGCATCGCGATGATGGGCTCGGCGAATCTCATCGAGTCGACCTACGGTTCGGAGAAGAATCGACGGCTCGGCCGTCATTGGAACGACATCATGGTGGAGCTCACGGGCGAGATCGTGTCCTCGCTCGAGGCGATTTTCGCGGTGGACTGGTACAGCGAGACCGGCGAGATCATCGATATTCACGCCTACCGGCTCGGCACGCAGCACGAAGACGAGCACCTGCTTCCCAGTGCCCACGGCCCTCAACGCGACATCGGCGGCGCCGTCAACGGTGTGCAACTCATCCCGTCGGGCCCCGGATTCCGGACCGAGCCGACGCTGCGCGCATTCAACTCGCTCATGTACATGGCGCGCGAGCGCATCGCGATCGTCAGCCCGTACTTCGTGCCCGACGAGTCACTGCTCGCGGCCATAACGACCGCGGGGATGCGCGGCGTCAGCGTCGAACTCTATGTGAGCGAGCAAGCGGATCAGTTCATGGTCGACAGAGCGCAGTCGTCCTACTATCAGGCACTGCTCGACGCAGGCGTGCAGATCTTCATGTATCCGGCACCCCAGGTGCTGCACACGAAGTGCTTCCTCATCGACGACACCTGCGCGGTACTGGGCTCATCGAACATGGACATGCGATCGTTCGGGCTCAACTACGAAATCAGCCTGCTGGCGACCGGCGGCGACATCGTCGAGGAGATCAGCGACGTCATCGCCGAGTATCAGAGATTGAGCAAGGAGCTCGACGCCGAACAGTGGCCGAAGCGGTCGCTGGCCCGACGCTACTCCGAGTCGGTCCTGCGCCTGACCTCCGCGCTGCAGTAAACCAGACAAGTCCCCCCGATGCCATTGCCGCACGGATGTATTCCAAATCGGCGACACCGTGCGGAGCAAGCGCCGTACGCGTCGACATTGTCGCCTACCGGCATACACCGAGCACCGCTACCGTGTGCGAGGCCCCCTATGTTCAGGCCTGCCTGGCGGCAACCGAATTGAGTTGCTCAGTCGTTGCCGACGTCACTGCCCGGCGTCTGCCGCTCGAACCTTGAAGGCTTCGAGCAAACGATCCGTATCGGCCAGTTCTTCCTCCCACACGCTCCTGACGATATCGATGACGTCGCTGGCCTCTTGCAACTCGGAGAGATACGCCCCGACCGGCGCGAACCCTCCCGCTCCCTCGTGCAATTTGATCATCTCGATCACACGTTTCGCCTGCACTCCGTAGATCGGAATCTGCGGGCCGCGTGGCGCTGTAAGACCGATGTAGTACAGCTTCTCGAGCCCCTTGGGTACAATGCCTGCTCCGTACCGCAGCGGGACGCCGTTGCTGCGTTCGACGAGGCGCTCGTCCAGAAAAGGCACACTGGCGTGGAAGCCGGTAGCCCAAAGAATCGTGTCGTAGTCCTTCGACGTGCCGTCGCTGAAGTGCACCGTGTTTCCGTTCAACCGATCAATGCCCGGGACGACTGCAATTCGACCGTGATGGATCCAGTAGGGCAACAGCGTGTTGACGACCGCGCGCCCCTCCGCGAGGGAACGGGCTTTGGGTATGGGCATCCCCGGATAGTCTTTCGCTTCGCCGATAGAAACCTTGGCGAGCAGTCTCGATAGCAGATCGACCTCGTCCGGTGCGAAATGGGCGAGCCAATCGACCTGTTGGCGCGGCACTCCGAAGTACATCTTCGGCTGGAAATACACACCTTCGCGCATAACGATGTCGACTTTGAAATGCTGCTGGGCCGCGTCGACAGCGAGATCGCAACCCGAGTTGCCAGCGCCGACGACAAGGACACGGTCTCCTTCGATGTCACTGGTGTTCCTGTAAGAACCGGAGTGCACGGTCTTACCAGTGAAATTACCCGGAAAGTTCGGAATCCGTTGGTCTGTCAAGTGCCCGTTCGCGACCAGCACCCCGTCGTAGTCCAGGCTCTCTCCCGTGCTCAACGTCACCCTCCAGCCACCGGAGCCGACTGGACCATCAGCGCGGACCGGCACGAGCGATTCGACCGCCGTGTTGAAGGTGATGATGTCGTAGAGTCCTTTTTCCCGGGCATAGGACTGCAGGTAGTCGACCACTTGCTGTCTGCTGGGAAAATGCGGATACTCCGCCGGCATGGGGAATCCTTCGAAGTGCGTCATATCGCGCGACGTGATCAAATGCAGGGAGTCGTAGTCGTGCTGCCAATGACCGCCCACCCGGTCGCTCTTCTCATAACAATCGACCTCGAAGCCCGCTTCGATCAACTGTTGCAGCGCTGCCATACCGGCGGCTCCTCCGCCGATGACGCAATACCTGGGCATAGCGTTCCTTTCCAAATGTGCCGAGGCCTTCTTCGCCTCTTTCGTGAACGTCGGGGTTGCGCTTCCCCCGGAGGGTTCCGCACAAGCACCGGGCGTGTTATCTGGGTCGATACTGCTCTGGGTCAGGGATGCCGATCTTCTCCGTCACCGGCTGCGTCTCCTTTGTCGCCACCCTGAACTGCGTCAAGGCGATAAGCAGACCGAACAATGTCGATGCGTACGCGAAGAACATGAAGGGCATGTACTCCAGCGTTGCGACTCCAAGCACACCGGCTGCGAACACGCCTCCGCCAGACCACGGGAAGAATGCGTCATACACGGTTCCGGAGTCTTCAAGCGTCCTGGAGAGATTCTGGGGCCTGAGGCCGAGACGTCGATACGCAGGAGTGAACAGCGTCCCCACCATGACAGCGCCGAACGAGAAGGATGCGCCCAACCCGACGGAGAGGAACATTGCAGGCGAGGTGGTGACCATCAGCTTGCGACGTGTGTTGGCTTTGCTCAGAATCCAGGTGAGGATCTTCTGCACATATCCACCGAGCTGCAGAAGCCCCGAGACGGCAACGGCGAACATGAACAGCAGCACCAATGGCGTCATCGACAGCATGCCACCGCCTGAGACGAGGTCGTCAACAGATTCGATACCGATCGTCGATTCGTAGCCGAAGTGTGTTCCTTCCATGACGTCCGCGAAGGTGTGACCCTGCACCACGATCGCCAGCACCGCTCCCGCCAGTGCTCCGCCCACGATCGACATGAACGGCGGCACCCGCAGCAACAGGAGCCCGACCACTACTGCCAGCGGTATCAGCGTTATCGGACCGAGCTGGTAGCTACCGTCGAGACCTTCAAGGATCGCAGGGACCCCGTCGCCGAGGTCGTCTGACCTCGGCATGAGCAATCCGATGATGGTGAACAGGACGAAGGTCACGACGTACGCTGGCGCCGTCGACCACAGCATGTACCTGATGTGCGTCAGCAAGGGTGTCTTGGTGATGGCGGCGTTCAGGTTCGTCGAATCCGAGATCATGGAGAGCTTGTCTCCGAAGTAGGCGCCCGAGATGACCGCTCCCGCAACCAGCGGTAGGGGAAGTCCGAGCCCGCCTCCGACTGCCATGAGCGCCACGCCGACCGACCCCATGGTGCCCCACGATGTTCCGGTGAAGAACGACACCGCCGAACACAAAAGGAGAGCAGTCGGCAGGAACCATGCCGGAGAGATGATGGTGAGTCCGTAACTGATGATCGTCGGAATCGTGCCCGACATCGCCCACGTACTGAGCAGCATTCCGACCGACAACAGAATGAGCAGGAGCTCGATGACCTGGCGTACGGAATCGAATGCGGCATCTTGAATTCTTCGGAATGAAAACCCCGCGAATCGCAAGATTACCATGATGACGATCATCGAGAAGAACAACACCATTTCGATAGGCAGGGCAAGAAACGCCGTCCCCACCAGCAGGAGGCCGGCCAAGAGCAGGAGCATGCCCAGCGACACCAGCATCGAAGGCTTGTAGTCGTGTTCCTTTCCTCGCGATTCGACGCCCTCTTCCATCTCCACTTGCTCTTCACTCATGGGAATCCACCTCATTCACTCTCAAGTTCGATTGGTCGGCCGCTTCAGCGCCTACCCGTTGACCGGTCCGTTTGTCTTGCTTCATCGGTTCTCCAAGATCCGTAGCCTGTCCGTGTCTGTCGAGCTGTCCCGTCGCCTGTTGCCGTGCAGCTCAGGCGGTAAGTCCGCCGTCGATCGTGTATGTGCCGCCCGTCACGAACGAGGCTCGAGAGCTCAGCAGGTACTCGACGAGCGGCGAAATCTCGTCAGCACGCGCGCGACGGCCGAGGGGCGCATAACTGCTGATGCCTCCGCTGGGTTCGAAGTCGTTCATAGAAGTCGAGACACCTCCGGGGCAGATTACATTGACGCGCACGTGCGGCGCATACTCACGTGCTGCCACCTTCGTGAGTGCCAGTACCGCGGCTTTAGAGGACGCGTAAGCCGCGTATCCCACTGCACCCGCCAGAGCGGCCGTTGACGACACATTGACGATCGAGCCGCCTCCGTCGGCGGCCATCACCGGGGCCAGTGCTTGGATCCCGAGGAACGTTCCGTGCACGTTTACTCGCTCATGCAGTTTCCAGGTATCGAGATCGGTGCTGTCGATCGTCGCGTGGCGGAGGACGCCCGCATTGTTGACCAGTCCGGTCAGTGAGATCCCTGAATCGCGCAGATCAGCAGCGAGTTCTCTCCACTGCTCCGGGTCGGTCACATCGAGGTGTCGATACTCCGCATCGAGACCGGAGCTGCGCAGCACCGCGGCCGTGCGTTCGCCATCATCCGACAGGACATCCGTCAGCACCACTTTCACTCCCGGCCTGCCCAGCAACGCGGCATGCGCCGCGCCCTGCCCCCGAGCAGCACCGGTCACGACGACTGTTGTGCGGGATGGGAATACTCTCGTCACTCGGTCTCTTTCGCTCTTCCGCACTGTCTCGTTCATCTCTTTGGCTCGGCCGACTACTGTCGGATCATCGCCCCTCCGGAGAGCACGATCGTCTCACCGGTCAAAAAGGCCGTGTGTCGTCGACTTGCGAGAATGAAGACCCATTCAGCGACTTCGCCGGGTCGCGCCACACGTCCGAGCGGGATGCTGGCCGCAGCAGCCGCGCTGCGACCGGTGACCGCGTTGCCCGGGGTGTCGACCCAGCCGGGGGCGATGCCGTTGACTCGAATGCCGTAGGGGGCGAGTTCCAGTGCGAGCGACTTCGTCAACATGACGACCGCCGCTTTCGAGGCTCCGTACAGCAGTTGACCGGGTGAAACTTCGAAAGCGTCGACGGACGAGAAATTGATGATGGCGGCGCCCTCACCCATATACGGCTTCACAGCTGCTGCCACATTGACGACGCCGAGGACGTTGATGTCGAAAATCCGACGATATGTCTCCTCGTCGTAGGTATCGATCGTGGTCGGAGGATACACTCCAGCGATGTTCGCTACGGTGTCTATGCCTCCGCCGCACGCTGTGAACTCTGCGATGGCATCCTCGATCGAGCTCCTTGATCTCACGTCGACGACCCGGCTGATGAGTTCCGTGTGGCCGGAGAAGGAGGCCTGCACGGGATTGACGTCCAAACCCAGTACGCGCCATCCGTTCCGAAGGAAGAGATCGGTGGTCGCAAGCCCCATACCCGAAGCGGCACCGGTGACAATGATCGTTCGCAAGTCGGCATCCATGGGCTGCGATCACCTCCCTTTCGGTTGCGGACTATTGCATCATCAGCGGATACCAAGGACAATGCTGACAAGTCCATGGCAGATACAGGTTTTACCTATTGCCCGTGTCGGGAAGCAGGAAGCCACCGTGCAACTCCCCTCAGTACGTCAACTCAAATACTTCATTTCCGCGGCGCGGATCGGTAGTTTCGCGGGTGCTGCGGCAGAGAACCACATCGCTCAGCCCAGCTTGTCCGAGCAAATCGGCATCCTGGAACACAATCTTGAAGTCTCGCTATTCACCCGGACGTCACGTGGGCTCCGACTCACCGACGCCGGCAGACAGTTGCTGCCTCTCGCCGAGAACTCACTGAGCAGCATCAGAGACTTCGCCGAGTGGAGCCGACGCCTTCGCTCGGTGGAAGTCGGCGTGGTCTCGTTCGGCACGTTCAGCAGCGCTCATCTGTTTCTGCTGACGGATCTGATCAGAGCGTTCCGCTCACTGCACCCGAATGTGCGCATCAACACCACGGGCCTCAACTCGTCGGAAGTTGCTGATTCCGTCAGATCCGGCGCGTTGGAGGCGGGACTCGTGCAGTTGCCGGTAGACGATCGAGACCTCGAAGTGAGCCCCGCCGTGTTCACTGATCAGGTCGTGTACATCTCCAAGGATCCGCTGCCGAGGCCCGAGGGGATGCGCATTTCAGACATGCAGGGACGCCCGCTGATTCTCGCGGAGTCCAGCTGGGCGCTCAGCGACCCGCTGCGAATCTCGCTACTGGAGCGCTCGCAACGCGCGGGGATTCGACTCGAGCCCGTCATCGAGGTCGAGTTCGGCACGCATGCAGCCCGCCTCGCGGCCGAAGGGCTCGGCGACGCATTCGCCTCATTCCACGTGGTCCGCTCGCTGCTTGAGGAACGAGAGCTCCACTGGGCTCCCCTGGATCCACCGTATTTCGAACGACACGCTTTCATTACGAAGAAGGGTGGCTCGATCTCACCTGCGACCTCCGAGTTCATCCGGATCACGCATCGCGTCATCCAGGAACTCGAATCCCTCTCTCCGCTCATCCCTCCCGCACTATGACCGGCACCGATTGGCTCGCGCCCGTCACGCTGAACGAACTCAGATCGAAGCGGGGTCGCTCGCCAGTGCTTTCATCAGCGTGCGCACGGCCTGATTGCGGAGGTCGAAACCTTCCGCACCGCTGAGCGGCGTCATCCGAATCGCATAGAGCGTCGACCACAACAGATTCTCGGTCCAGTCCGCGCTCACCAGCGGATCAATACTGCCGTCCTCATGGCCGCGCGCGACGAGATCGACGATGCGGGTATCCGGCTCATCCTCGACTTCGGCTTCCGAACCTTCGCAGAGCGCTGCCGAGCCCGGGTTCATCCACCAAGTCAGCAGATCAAGGCGGTCGGTCAGCTCGACGTACAGGCGTCTGAACTGCTCGAGCCCCGTGCCACCGCCCTGCAGACCGCGGTCGACGACTTCGTCGTACTGCTCATTGACGTAAGTTCCGATAGCGACAGCCAACGATCGGCGGTCGGGGAAGTAGCGGTGCAACGTGCTGCGGGCGACGTCGGCTCGCGCTGCGACCTCGCCGAGGGGGGCGGACGGATCGTTCGAGAGCACGTCGATACCGGCGTGCAGAATGGCAAGGCGTGTGCGTTCACGCACTTTCGGTCGCTCGGCCATGGCACTACATTAACCGATTATTGCGAAACACGCTTGACTGAAATAAGACATTTATGTTCTATTTGATGCATGCCTGACTCAGCAACCGAATCTCAGCCGACGCCCTTCAGCGTCCTCTGGTCGTTCGTACGCCCCTACCTGCCGGTGCTCGTACTCGGCCTGTTCCTCGCACTCATCGTCTCCGCGATGGGCCTTGCGAGCCCCATGGTCACGAAGTGGGTGCTCGACACCCTCGAAGTCGGCGGCTCACTGCTGCAACCGGTTCTCGTGCTGCTCGTTCTGCTCGTCGTCGGCGCAACGGTCGGCTGGTTCCAGTGGGTGCTCCTGGGCAAACTTGCCGAGGACGTCGTGTTCGACGCGCGCCGCCGAATGATTCTGCGCTACCTCGGTTCACGAGTACTCGAACTGCTGAAGCGCGGCCCTGGCGAACTGGTCACCAGAGTGACTTCCGATACCGTGCTGCTGAACCAGGCGGCCTCATCGAGCCTGATCGGACTCATCAACGGAGCAATCACGCTCGTAGGCTCGATCATCCTCATGGCAACGCTCGACGGCGTGCTGCTCATCACGGCGGTCGTCGCCGTGGTCGTCGTCGTGCTCAGCTTCACGCTTCTGATGCCGGCGATCGCAAAAGCGGAGGAGCGCGCTCAAGCTGCGCTGGGTGACCTTGGATCAGAGCTCGAGGGCACCGTCCGCGCGATCAAGACCGTGAAGTCCTCCGGCGCCGAGGAGCGTCGCACAGCACGCCTGCTGCACCACGCGTCCGAGTCGCGAAGGCACAGCATGCGATCGGTTCGCATCGGAGCCGGAGTCTGGACAATCGCAGGAACGGGAATCGAACTCGCGATCATCGCCGTGCTCGCGATCGGAGCCTATCGCGTCTCAGAGGGCTACCTCACGGTCTCGGCGCTCGTCGCATTCCTGCTGTACGTGTGGGGTCTGACCGGCCCGATCATGGAACTCGCACAGAATCTCACGACCCTGCAGTCGGGCCTCGCGGCCGCAGCCCGCATCCGGCAGGTCGAACAGATCCCGCTGGAGGCGAACGTGGATGCCGGCACGTCTCGCCAAGGCCGGAGGGTTCCGGAGGCGCTCGAGGGTGCTGACTCGTCCGGCACGCTGCTCGAGCTCCGGGACGTCTCCGTCCGCTACGAGGACGACGCGGCTCCCGCGGTGACCGGGATCGATCTGCAACTCCCGCGCCGTGGACACATCGCTCTGGTCGGCCCGTCCGGCGCCGGTAAGACGACGCTGCTCTCACTCATGCTCCGCTTTGTCGAACCGCGAACCGGCGAGGTGCTACTGCGCGGCACACCCTACGAGCAACTCACGCACGCGCAGGCTCGCGCGAACTTCGCCTACGTCGAGCAGGAGACCCCCGTCGTGCCCGGCACGATCCGCGAGAATCTGCTCTTCGCCAACCCCGACGCGAGCGAGGAACAGATCGCAAGCGTCCTGCAACGCCTGCACCTTGCCGAGAAGTTCGCAGAACTTCCCGATGGGCTTGACACCGCACTGACCGAAACGAACGTCTCGGGCGGCCAACGACAGCGCATCGCCCTCGCACGAGCGCTGCTGGCGGAGCCGAGCATCCTGCTGCTGGACGAAGCGACGGCACAGGTGGACGGTGTCACGGAAGCGGCGATCCAGCAAGAGATCGCCGAGCGCTCGCACGATGCGCTCGTCCTCACGATCGCGCACCGGCTTTCGACGGTGATCGACGCCGACGAGATCGTGGTGATGGACAATGGATCGATCGCGGCGCGAGGCACGCACGAACAACTGCTGACAACGAACGATCTCTATCGAGAACTCGTCGCGGCCCTGCGTATCGACACCGGCGCCGAGCACGAGCCAAAGGCGGAGGCACGCACCTAACGCCCCCGCCGTATGGCAACCGCGACGCGCGGTGCCGCGCTGTTACTGTGACCGCATGCATCAGCACGTCGCACCCACAGAGGGGGCTCCAAAACTGCGCACGAGTCGCCGTGTGGTCGTTTCGTTGTCGGCGATCATGGGAGTTCTGGGGCTCATCACCCTGATTGGTCTCATCGCGTTGTGGCCGAACTCGGCCGACCTACCCGACAAGGAGCCTCTGTTCGCGCACGAGGGCTCGACCATCTCCGGTGAAGTCGTCGATACGCACCCGGGTGAAGCCGGTGGCATGGTGACGATGCAGCCCGACGGCAGTGAGAACACGATTCTCGTGCACGCGAACCCGGATGTTCCCGCAGAGGAGTTCTCGATCGGCGACAGGATCCGGGTCGTGAATCTGACATCCCTGCAGGAGACCCCGTCGGGCCCCGAAACGGTCTACTCCTACATGGACCATCATCGCGAGTGGCCCATGCTGATGCTGTTCGGGCTGTTCGTGATCGCGATCGTCGCAGTGGCTCGATGGAAAGGGTTCGCCGCACTGGTCGGGTTGATCGGTGCCATGGCCATGGTCTGGTTCTTCCTGCTGCCGGCGCTCATGTCCGGTGCCAATGCGCTGCTGGTCGCACTCGTGACGGCGAGCGTGGTGATGATGATCGTGATGTTCCTAGCCCATGGCATTTCAGTGAAGACCGTCACGGCACTGCTGGGCACCTTTCTGGGGATCGCATCCGTCGCGGCGCTCGCGTGGTGGGCGATCCCAGCGACCAACCTCACCC
Organism: Candidatus Agrococcus pullicola; assembly: GCA_019115685.1. GTDB lineage: Bacteria > Actinomycetota > Actinomycetes > Actinomycetales > Microbacteriaceae > Agrococcus > Agrococcus pullicola. The sequence continues at coordinate 1,215 of DXDC01000126.1, read as the reverse complement.
CGCTCGCGCACGAAGACATGCGGCGGCTGTTCTACTCGACCGAGGGCGCCATCGATCCGAAGGGCATCCTGCTCTCGGCCATGGTGCTGACGGGCGTCGGCGTCCTGAACGACGTCACGATCACTCAGTCGGCTACCGTGATCGAGCTCCGCGCCAGCGCGCCGAACCGCTCGCGCCGATCGATTTTCGCCATGGCCATGCGTATCGGCCGCGACCACATCGCTTCGACCGTCTACACGGTGGCATTCGCGTACGTCGGCGCGTCCATGGTGATGATCATGCTCGGAGCCACCTTCGATCTGACCATGCTCGAGCTGTTCACGTTCGAGGAGTTCGCCGCGCAAATCGTGCCGATCCTCGTGGTGTCCATCGGGCTCGTGCTGACCATCCCGCTGACAACAGCCATCACCGCGTGGCTGTGCGGGGACCCGATCGAAGTGGAAGCTGGCGACAAAGAGCTCGAAGACGAGCTCGAAGACGACACGGCCGTGAAGGAGTGACATCTCTCGGCCGAGACTACGCACCCGTGCAACTCGAATAGTCGAAAGAATGCCCTTTGGGAGGCTCCCACAAGGCATTCTTTCGACCTTTTCATGAGCGCGACCGCTTCTTCCCGCCCGTGCATGGGTTCAGCGGCTCGGGGCGCTCCTCCGCGAACTCCGCGATGCCCGCGCACGCCGCTTCGATCGACTCGAGCGACGACGCGAACGACAACCGGAGATATCCTTCCCCTCCCGGCCCGAAGGCTGAGCCTGGAATCACCGCGACGCTCTTCTGCTCCAGCAGCCGAACCGCAAGATCCCATGACGAAAGACCCAAATCGCGTACGTTCGCCCACGCGTAGAACGCGCCCTCCGGCTGGAGCGCGCGTATGCCCTCGATGTCGTTCAACAGCGAAATAATGCGATCTCGACGCTGCTGATAGGCACCGAGCATCTGCCTCGTCACGTCTTGCGGACCGGTGACAGCCGCCAGAGCGGCGCGTTGCACGAAGCCGGGAAGGCACGAGGCGACGCCCTCCTGGATCAGCGGGATGGGCGCCACGAGTTCAGCAGGCCCTATGGCGAACCCGCAGCGCCAGCCCGTCATCGCGTAGGCCTTCGAGAAGCTGTTGACGACCATGAAGCGCTCGAAGCCGGCCGCAGCTTCAGCGATCGATGTATTGCGTGCGCCGTCGAACACCAATTCGTCGTACACCTCGTCGGAGATCACGAT
>DXDC01000125.1 GCA_019115685.1 Candidatus Agrococcus pullicola | reverse complement strand
TCGGCGGCGACGGCGGCTTTGGCGCCGTCGGAGCGACCCGAGGAGGAGCTGCTTTTTCGGACTCCGATGCGGTTTCGGGAGGGGTGTTCGCACCGGGGTCGGCTGATCGCTGGGCCGCGTATCGCTCGAGAATCGGCCACCAGGACTTCGCGACCTTGTTCTTATCCTGTCGATACAGTTCGTACTGCTCGTCTACGAGCCATTCGTTGGCACCAAACTCGTGTGAGTCTGCGGGGCTAGCCACGTTTCGATCGCCTCTTTCGCGTCGCTGTTGAAGTCATCGCGCGTTTCACGATGTCACAGGCATCAAGCATAACCGCTTTGGGAGACCGCCCGCGGCACGCTGATACCGAGTTCCTCGAGGTCGACACCGGCGGCTTCGACGGCGAGCATCATCACCTCGCGGCGCCACACCACCCGCGGTTCGAAGCGAAGTTCCATGCCGGCTTCTTTCGGAGTGCGGTTGCCTTTCTTGCCGTTGCACGTCACGCAGGCGGTCACGGTGTTGAGCCAGTTCGAGTCGCCACCGCGTGAAACGGGAAGGACATGGTCGATCGTGTCTCCCGTCCTGCGGCAGTACGCGCAGCGACGGCGGTCGCGCTCAAGCACTCCGCGACGCGACCAGGGCATCCTGTCGTAGAGGCGGGAGTGGGGGATGGCGACGTACTCGTTGAAAACGACGACGCGGGGAACGGGCAGCTCTACGCTGTTCGAGCGGATGGTCTCGTCTGCGGCGAGCATGATCTGGGCTCGTTCTTTGAGCACGAATGCGACGGCGCGCTTCAGTGATGCGACACCGATCGGTTCCAGCGTCGCATTGAGCACTACCACTTTGGCCGTCACCGCAGTCTCCCTTCATCGAGGACCACCGCGTACCAGTCTCTCATTACTCCATGAACGAACGGTGAAGTGCACGCTCGTTGCACAGGTGTGTCGCGCTGTAGCGTAGGGTTCATGCGCTTTCTTGCCGATCGCCCCGCTCATGATCTGACCTACTCGGATGTCTTCCTGGTGCCGTCGAAATCTGATGTGGGTTCGCGTTTCGCGGTCGATCTCGCACCCGACGATGCGACGGGAGCAACCATTCCGCTCGTGGCTGCGAACATGAACTCCGTAACCGGGCCGAGACTGGCAGCGACGCTCGCCAGACGCGGTGGGCTCGCGGTGCTGACGCAGGACTACGACGAATCGGCTACGTTCGATTCGATCGCGTGGGTAAAAGAGCAGCCGGTCGGGCTCGAATCGCCATTCACCGCAACCGCGGACGAATCCGTGCAGCAGGTGTTGCTGCGTCTTCCCGCCGTCGACGGGCACATTCTGTGCATCGAGGATGCCGAAGGCGGCTTCGTTGGAGCGATTCCGGCGCAGCGACTCGGTCACGCGCTGGCCGATGCCCGTGTCGGCGATTTACTGCACGGACAGCTGACTCCCCTAGACGAGGCGGATGTCGCCGATGCGCGAACGACATTTGCGCAGCTCGATGCGCTCGAACTGGATGCAGCTCCGGTGCTGCGAGACGGTGCGCTGGTCGGCGTCGCCTCTCGACGCGGAGCGCTTCGCCGCGACATTTACACGCCTGCGCTCGATCCCAGCGGTCGGCTGCGCGCGGCCGTTGCAGTCGGTATCAATCGTGACCCGGGCGCGCGAGCAGCCAGACTGATGGAGGCGGGAGCCGATGTCATCGTCGTCGATACCGCGCACGGGCATCAGGAGGGCATGCTCAAGGCGGTGGCTGCCGTGCGCGAGTCCGTCGGAGACGGTGTTCCGATCGTTGCCGGCAACGTCGTCTCAGCCTCCGGCGTCACGGATCTCGTTGCCGCCGGCGCGAACATTCTGAAGGTCGGGGTTGGACCCGGTGCGATGTGCACGACTCGCATGATGACCGCTGTCGGGCGCCCGCAATTCTCTGCAGTGCTGGAAACGAGCCAGAGAGCGCTAGAGCTCGGTGCTCGCGTTTGGGCCGATGGCGGCGTGAGGTACCCGCGCGATGTCGCGTTGGCGCTCGCCGCCGGCGCGTCCAGCGTCATGGTCGGCTCGTGGTTCGCGGGAACCATCGAGGCGCCCGGTGTTCTGGAACGGGATGCGGACGGCAAACTGTACAAGGAGAGCTGGGGCATGGCCTCGACCAAGGCGGTACGCGCCCGCTTCGGGGCGCTCGATCCGTTTGAACTCGCGAGAAAAACCATGTTCGCCGAGGGAATCTCTTCGTCGAAGATCCTCGTCGACCCCTTGCGGCCGGGGCTTGAGGATCTGCTGGACATGATCACGACGGGCGTTCGGTCGTCCTTCACCTATGCGGGGGCGCAGACAATCCCCGAGTTTCGTGAGCGGGCCATCGTCGGCATCCAGTCGGCCGCAGGCTATGAAGAAGGCAAGGCTCTTCCCGTTTCTTGGTGAAGTGCCGGTAGGATGCTCTTCGTGAACGACTGCCATCATAGTCCTTGGCCAATCGCCGCATGAGCGATTGGCTACTCCTCGGAATCGGCATGCTGTTGTCGCTCGGCACCGGCATCTTCGTGGCGAGTGAATTCGCGCTCGTCAACCTCGATCGCAGCGAGCTGGAAACGCGTAGGAAGCGCGGAGAGCGCGGACTGCACCAGACGATCGCGGCCCTCGGTAGAACTTCGACGCACCTGTCGAGTGCGCAGCTGGGTATTACCCTGACGACGTTGCTGACCGGAACGACATTCACTCCGGCCATCGAGAACCTCGTCGGTCCGCTGCTGGTGGACTTCGGGCTCCCGGAAGCCTCGACGCTCATCATCTCCTCCATCCTCGGTGTGGCGCTCGCGACGCTCTTCTCCATGCTGTTCGGCGAATTGCTGCCGAAGAACATGGCGCTCGCGATTCCGCTTGCGACTGCAAAAGTCGTGGCACCGCTGCAGCGCGCGTTCACTTTCGTGTTCAAGCCCGCGATCCTGGTGTTGAACGGTTCCGCGAACGCATTGCTGCGCGCGGTCGGCATCGAGCCGAAAGAGGAGCTCTCGAGCGCCCGAACGCCCGAAGAGCTGGCATCGCTCGTGCATCGAGCAGCGATGCAGGGTTCGCTCGACGAGAATGCGGCTACATTGATTTCTCGCACGCTTCGTGTCTCGAACCTTTCTGCCGACGAAGTCATGACCCCTCGATCGCGTATGGAATCGATCGATCGCGAATCGACAGTCGCGGACCTCATTGCTCTTGCACGGTCCACCGGCTACTCACGATTTCCGATCATCGATGGTGACCCCGATGAGATCACGGGTATCGCGCACCTGAAAAAGGCCGTCGGCGTGCCGCGGGAGAAGCGCGGCGAAGTCCCCGTCCAGGCGATCGCGACGGAGCCCGTTCGGGTTCCGGAATCGCTTGAGGTCTCCTCGCTGCTGAGCGACTTGAAGGAGCGCGGCTATCAACTCGCGATCGTCATAGACGAGTACGGTGGAACCGCCGGACTCGTAACACTGGAAGACTGCATCGAAGAACTCGTCGGCGAAGTGAGTGACGAACACGACCGGATGCGCTCCGACGTCGTGCACGGCCCCGGATGGATCACCTTCCCCGGTCTCCTGCGCCCAGACGAAGCGGCCGAGCGCGCCGGCGTATTCATCCCGGAAGACTCCGATTACGAGACGGTCGGCGGGTTCATCATGTCCTCCCTCGGGGACATCCCCGAGGTCGGCGATTCCGTCGAACTCGAGCACGGAACGCTGGTCGTGGACAGGGTGGATGGCCGTCGCGTCGACCGCGTGCGCTTCATTGCGCGACCGATCGAGGAGGAGGCGGAATGAGCGATTGGATGGGTGTCGTCTGGCTGGTGGTCCTGCTCGGCTTCAACGCGTTCTTCGTCGGCGCGGAGTTCGCGGTTATTTCCGCGCGGCGAGCGCAGATCGAGCCTCGTGCGAACAAGGGCAGCAAAGCCGCGAAGATGGCACTGCAGGCGATGGAGAGCGCCTCGCTCATGCTCGCGATGTGTCAGCTCGGCATTACGGTGTGCTCGCTCTTGATCTTGTACATCTCGGAGCCCAGCATCCACCATCTGCTCGAGGTGCCGCTCTACGCTCTCGGCCTGCCGCCTGAGGTCATCACCGTGGCCGGTTACGTCATCACGCTCGTGCTCGTGACGTACCTGCACGTCGTGTTCGGTGAAATGGTTCCGAAGAATGCATCGTTCTCCATGCCGACGCGATTCGTGCTGCTGCTCGCGCCGCCGCTGCTGTGGATCTCACGCATTTTCAAACCGATTATCGGACTGCTCAACGGCATAACGAACGGCATGCTCAGACTTATGCGCATAGAGCCGAAAGACGAGGCGAACTCTGCATTCACGCTCGATCAGGTGGAGACGATCGTGGAGGAGAGCAAGCGCGAAGGCCTGCTGTTCGACCCGACGGGCGCGCTCGCGAAGACGTTCGAGTTCACGAGCCGGAAAGTCGCGGACGTATCGCTGCCGCTGGCAGACATCGTGACACTGCCGCTGGATGCGACGACGGAGGACGTCGAGGCAGCCGTTCGAGAGCGCGGCTTCTCACGGTACGTGTTCGTCGACGGAGAGGGGGAGCCGGTCGGGTATCTCCACATCAAGGACGTGCTGGGAACGAAGGATGAAGCGAGCGGGCTTCCCGTGCAGGGAAAGCGCATTCGTCGACTCGCCTCGCTGTTCGAGCAGAGCGAACTCGAGGACGCTATGCAGCTCATGCGCTCGTCCGGTGCGCACGTGGCGAAGACGTTCAATGCCGAAGGCGAGACGACCGGGCTGCTCTTCCTCGAGGACATTCTCGAGGAACTCGTCGGTGAGGTGAGAGACGCCACCAGGAGACTGCGTTGACCAGCGGTGCCAATCGCATCGCCTGGTTCGAGCACGTGCTCATCTGGACGATGTTCGCAGCAACGCACGCGTGGCTCGCGTTTGCGAATCTCGTCGTACGGCCCGGTACGTTCGCCGACGTGAGCGGTGTCTATCGGTACTGGTTCCAGATGGCCGGCGAGGGGAACGTCGTCGGTATCGACGAGTCCTGGGTGTATCCGTTACTCGCCTGGATTCCCATCTCACTCTCCGGCGCAGCCGGTGTCGGGGCCTACGGTTTCCTCTGGCTAGCCCTGGTTACGCTCCTGAATGCGTTGGCGGTGTACATGCTCCTGCGCATGAAGAGCGGCATGACGTTGGCGTTCCTCTTCGTCTGCCTGCTGTTTCTGATCGGGCCCGTCGCAGTCGGCAGGCTCGACACGATAACGGTAGCGATTGCAGTCATCGCTATCTGCCAGATCTGGGAGGGCAGAATCGGGCTTGCGGCCGTTCTGTTCACGGTCGGAGCCTGGATCAAGGTGTGGCCGGGCGTGCTCTATCTCGCGCTGCTGGCCGTCCGTGCGAAGGAAGCATGGAAGAAGATCGTGCTCGCAGGAGCCGGTGTCTCAGCGGCCGTCGTCGCGGCGGGATTGATGCTGGGAAGCGGCGCGAACGTATTTTCGTTCGTCTCGCAGCAGGGCGATAGGGGACTGCAGGCAGAATCTGTCTTCGCGACGCCCTACCTGTGGCTCGTGCCCTCGGGAAGGGCGAGGGTAGATTTCGATACCGACATCCTGACCTACCAGGTGTACGGCCCCGGCGTGGATGTCGTCGCTGCAATTGCCACACCCCTGCTCGTCGTCGCGGTCGCCGCGATCCTGTTGCTGGCGTTTCGCGCAGTTCGCAGAGGATCCGGCCGGCCGGAGGTCTTCGCGCTCACGTCCTACGCTCTCGTGCTCGCCGTGATCGTGTTCAATAAAGTGGGGTCACCGCAGTTCTTCACCTGGTTGATCCCCGTCGCCATTCTGCTCGTGCTGCATGATTTCCGCAGGCATACCGTCGAGCTCTTGCTCATCGCCGTCGCTGCCTTCCTGACGCAGCTGGTCTATCCATGGGCGTACGGTGCGGTGCTCGAGGCGGAACCCACCGGCTTGGCCATCATCACGGGCAGGAACGTCATCGAAGTCGCTCTCTTGATCGCTGCGCTCGTAGCGCTTACGAGAACACGGGCAAAAGACGAAGCGCCTTCGAGACCTCGTCGAGTTCAATCAGGAACGCGTCGTGACCGTACGGTGACTGCAGCAGATACGGTTCCTGGCCGGTCACAGACAGGGGCAGCGCTCGAGTGATTGCGCGCTGACCGGCGAGGGGGAACGTACGATCGGTATCGATGCCGAGCACGAGCGCCGGCATATCGAGCACGTCGAGGACCCGGGGGAGGTCATCGCGCTCACGTGTGACGTCGTGCGATGACATTGCGTGCACGAGGGTTCGGTAACTGCCCGCGTCGAACCGACGCGTAAACCTATTGCCATGGACATCCAGATACGACTCGACTTGGAACTTCCCACCGTGGGCCGGGCGAATGTTCGACTGCAACGTGCGACCGAAGCGATCGTTCACTTCGAGTTCGCTGCGATAACTGAGCATCGCGATGCGTCGGGCGAGCGCCAGGCCTCGGTGCGGGCCGTGTCCGTCCGGTAGATCGTAGAAGTCCCCTCCGAGCCAATCAGGGTCTCGCTCAATCGCCTCGATCTGCAATCTTCCGTACGCGACCTGATCGGCGGCCGTCGCGGCCGGGGCAGCCAGCACGGCAAGCGACCCGGTGCGCTCAGGGGCAGTGACGGCGAACTCCAGGGCGTGCATCCCGCCCATGGAGCCGCCGATGACCGCAGCGAATCGATCGATGCCGACAGCGTCCGCAAAAGAGAGCTGGGCGGCTACCTGATCCCGGATGCTCAGATACGGAAAGCGGGACCCGTACGCGGAACCGTCCGGCGCAAGCGAAGCAGGGCCAGTAGACCCCTGACAGCCTCCGAGCACATTGGGTGCTACGACGAAGAACCGATCGGTGTCGATGGCGAGCCCGGGGCCCACGATTCCCGGCCACCACCCGGCGGTTGCGTGCCCGGGGCCAGCGTCGCCGATCACATGGGAGTCGCCGGTGAGCGCGTGGAGAATGAGCACGGCGTTGGATCGGTCCCGGTTCAGTGTCCCCCACGTTTCGTAGGCGATTGTGGCCGCCGGGACTTGCGCGCCGGACTCGGTGCTGAAGGCACCCAGATGCACGAACTGCCGCGTGCCGACAGGGTCACCGGGCAGCCACGCACCCGTGGTTGGAATCAGCCCTCGATCCTCTCGGAATGCGGGGTCGACGGCCTGCAGCAACTGTGTGTCGTCGCTGCGTTGGAAATCCACGGGTGCATTCCCTCCCTAATCGTTCTTGATGCGTGCTGCTGCGGCGAGTCCCAGCTTGAGATCGGCGATGAGATCGTCGACGTGCTCAATACCGACCGAGAGCCGGACGAGCCCCGGGGTGGCTCCGGCTGCGAGCTGCTGCTCAGGGGTGAGCTGGCTGTGCGTCGTGGAGGCGGGATGGATGACGAGCGAGCGAACATCGCCGATGTTGGCGAGGTGGCTGAACAGCTCGAGGCCCTCGACGAACGCCTTGCCGGCTGGAACACCGCCGGAGAGCTCGAAGGACAGCACTGCGCCGGCTCCGTTCGGCGCCAGTGTTCGGCCGCGGTCGTGCCAAGGGCTCGAGGGGAGTCCGGCATAGTTGACGCTCTGGACTTCGGGTCGTGCTTCGAGCCATTCGGCAACCTGCTGCGCGTTCTGCACGTGCCGTTCGATACGGAGCGAGAGCGTTTCGATGCCCTGGAGCAGCTGCCAGGCGGAGTCAGGGGAGATCGCGGCGCCTGTATCGCGCAGCAGCTGCACGCGGGCCTTCATGATGTAGGCGATAGCGTCGCCGAGTGCCTCGGTGTAGACGACGCCGTGATAGCTCGGGTCCGGCTCGTTGAGACCGGGGAATCGATCGGACTTCGACCACTCGAACTTGCCGCCGTCGACGATGGCGCCTCCGAGCACGGCTCCGTGACCGCCGAGGAACTTGGTCGCGGAGTGGACGACGATGTCGGCGCCGTGCTCCAGGGGACGCAGCAGGTACGGCGTTGCAATCGTGTTGTCGACGATAAGCGGGAGGCCCGCTGCGTGAGCGACGTCGGAGACGCCTTCGATGTCGAGGAAATTGACTTTGGGGTTGCCGATTGTCTCCGCGAAGAACAGTTTCGTGTTGTCACGCACCGCAGCACGCCACTGGTCGAGATCATCCTGGTCTTCGATGAAGGTGACCTCGATGCCGAGTTTCGGAAGCGTGTGCGCGAACAGGTTGTACGTGCCGCCGTAGATCGCCGCCGATGAGACGATGTGGTCGCCCGCCTGCGCGATATTCAGAATCGCGTACGTCTCCGCCGCCTGCCCGGATGCGACCAGGAGCGCAGCTGGGCCGCCTTCGAGTGCGGCGATGCGTTGCTCGACGACATCCTGCGTCGGATTCATGATGCGCGTATAGATGTTGCCGACCTCTGCGAGGCCGAAGAGACTGGCCGCGTGTTCTGTCGAGCGGAACGTGTAGGAGTTTGTTCGATAGACAGGCGTGATTCGCGCTCCCGTCGTGGGGTCGGAGCTAGCTCCGGCATGAACCTGCAGAGTCTCGAATCTTGGGGCGTTGGCGGTCATCGTTGGGCCTTTCTGTTCGGCAGAGCCGTCAGTGACCGAGCGTAGGCGTCGCGTTGGAGTCGGGCAAGGGTGACCGACACGTTCCGTAACAATGCGACCATCGCTTCGTGATTGACTGGCAGCATGAGCACATCCATCGTCATAACAGGAGCCTCAAGCGGAATCGGGAGGGCGTGCGCGGTTGCTGCCGCCGACCGCGGCTGGCGTGTTCTCGCGGTCGCGCGACGGGAAGACCGTTTGCGGTCGCTCGCGGAAGAGATCGGTTGCGAGACGTTAGTTGCCGATTTGACGAGAGCCGAAGACGTGTCACGGCTGGCGATCGCGGCATCCGACTTCGGCGCGGACACGCTCGTGAACGTCGCCGGTGGCGCGAAGGGCCTCGACCCCGTGGAGACGACGAGCGACGACGATTGGCGCTGGATGTTCGAGGCGAACGTGCTCGCCACCAAGAACGTGACGGGGGCGCTCTTGCCGCAGTTGCGTCGAGCAACCGAGGGCGGTTCCTACGCAACCATTATGACGGTCACGAGTATCGCGGCCACGATGCCGTACAGCGGAGGATCCGGATACAATGCCGCGAAAGCTGCGGAGAAAGCGCTGACGGACGTACTGCGTTTGGAAGTCAGTGGCGAACCGATTCGGGTCATGGAGGTGCGGCCCGGCCTCGTGAAGACCGAGGAGTTCTCCCTCGTCCGTTTCGGTGGCGACCAAGAGCGGGCTGCGAAAGTGTATGAGGACGTCCAGGATCCATTATCTGCAGAGGACGTCGCTCGCGTCATGACCGATCTGCTCGCGCTGCCGGGGCACGTTTCGGTAGACGAGACGACGATCAAACCCGTCGCTCAGACACACGCCTGGCTCCTGCACAAAGGTCCGTTGCAAGCCAAGTGAACAGGTCCTTCGCCTCGTCGGCGTTACACTGGAGACGTGAGCAAGACGAAACCTTTCGTACTGCAGGTCAGAGACCTCGTCCGTAAGCCCGGTTACTCACGGGATCTCGAGTTGACGGCGCCTTTCGGTGAAATCGTTGGTGAAGGGATGGCCACAGTAGGTGCCAGCCGTGATGTCGAGATCAGCGGGATGCTGGAGAGCGTGCACGAGGGAATCCTCGCCACCGGCTCGGCCACGACGGTCGCCGACGCAGAGTGTTCCCGATGTCTGGATCCGACGACACTTGACGTGCAAGTCGACTTTACGGAACTCTTCGCGTATGATCGGTCGGAGGATTCCGAGATGTTCGTAGTCGGCGATTCGATCGATATCGAACAGATCGTGAGGGACGCGGTAGTGCTAGCACTGCCGTTTCAGCCGGTGTGCCGGCCGGATTGCGCAGGGCTTGACCCCGAAACGGGTGCGAAGCTTGTGCCCGGCACAGCGAGGAAGCCCAAGGACCAGATTGACCCCCGATGGGCCGCCCTGCAGGAATTTCAAGCCCAAGAAGACGTGCCCGCCGATAGCGCGGGAGATGCAACTAAGGAGTAAACATGCCAGTTCCCAAGCGGAAGAAGTCGCGTGCGAACACGCACGCTCGCCGCTCGCAGTGGAAGGCCACGCCTCCCGCGCTGGTGAAGACTGTCGAGAACGGCCGCACCGTGTACAGCCTGCCGCATCGCGCGAAGGTCGTCGAGGACTCAGCTGGAACCCCGCTGTTCCTCGAGTACAAGGGCCGCAAGGTCGCCGACGTCTAAGAGCCACGTGACCGACAACAGGTCATTGAGCGAGAAGCTCGGGGTTGAGATCGACCCCGAGCTTCTCGCTTTGGCGCTTACGCACACTTCCTGGGCGTACGAGAACGGCGGCCCGCACAACGAGCGACTCGAGTTCCTCGGCGACACGATTCTCGGACAGGCGATTACGATCGAACTGTTTCGTCGATTCCCCGAACTGGATGAAGGCGAGCTCTCGCGTCGTCGCGCAGGGGTCGTCTCCGGGTTTGCGCTCGCCGAAGTCGCCCGCGGTATCGGGCTGGGCGACTTCATCCGCCTCGGCAAGGGCGAGATGATGACCGGTGGCAGCGATCGCGAATCGATTCTCGCCGACACCATGGAGGCGATTTTCGGTGCCGCGTATCTCTCCGCGGGTCACGAAGAAGCCGAAGCTCTCGTGCTTCGACTCGTTGGCCCCCTCCTGGAGGACACCGAGCGGTTCGGAGCCGCACTCGATCCGAAGACTTCCCTGCAAGAACTCGTCGACCGGCTGCGCAAAGGAGCCCCGGTGTATGCGGTCGAGGCGGAGGGGCCGGATCACGCGCGGCGCTTCGCCGCGACCGTTCAGATCGACGGTGTCGAGCTGGCCAAGGGCGAAGGCTCTTCGAAACGGCAGGCGGAAATGGCGGCTGCCCTCGAAGCCTGGAAGCGTCTGCGGGCATCGAATGCCTGAACTCCCCGAAGTCGAAGTCGTCCGGTTGGGGCTCCTGCCAGCGCTTACCGATGCGCGCGTCCTGTCGGTCGAAGTGCTGGACGAGCGGTCGATCCGTCGTCACGACGGCGACAGCGCGCATTTCGAGGCGTCGTTGGTCGGCCGCCGGATGCGCGAACCGCGCAGACGTGGCAAGTTCCTCTGGGTGCCGCTCGAGGGTGCAGAGGCTCTTGTCGTGCATCTGGGCATGAGCGGGCAGATGCTGGTGCGCGAGGTCGGAGCGATGCCGGATCGGCACGCACGCATCCGACTCGTCGTGGAGTCTCGCGATGGACGCGAATACGAGATCCGGTTCGCGGACCAGCGCATTTTCGGAGGTATGGCGGTGCGCGCTGTCGATGGCGAGGGCGTGCCGGATCAGGTCGCGCACATCGCCCTTGACCCGATCGATGACGCGTTCGATCCGGCTGCGGTCGTCGCTCGCCTGCGGGTGCGCTCCCAAAGCGTGAAGGCGGCGCTGCTCGACCAGCAACTCATCAGCGGTATCGGCAATATCTACGCAGACGAAGCACTGTGGCGGGCGCGCCTCCACTATCTGACCCCGGGCAAACGGGTTTCGGAACGGCGGGGGCTCGAATTGCTCGCGCACGTGCAAGACGTGCTCGACAGGGCGCTCGTCGAGGGCGGGACATCGTTCGATACCCAGTACGTGAACGTCAATGGCGAGTCCGGCTACTTCGCCCACTCGCTGAATGCCTACGGTCAGCACGGGAAACCGTGCCCGCGCTGCGGCGCTATTATCGTGCGTGAGAAGTGGTCGAACCGTTCGAGTCACCGCTGCCCGAAGTGCCAGCGGCGCCGCTGAGCAGGACTCTCAACGCGAAGCGGTCGATTGCCCATGACGGGAGCATCGGCGAGCAGCATTATTCAGAGCTTGGCAGCGTTCCGGACGGTACGACGAGCCAGACTCACGCATAGCTACGGGCGGAAAACACGTTCTTCGACGCGAGATGCGCTCCGGCGATGCCAGGCGCCACCGTTCGAATAGCACCACGCGACCGCACCACCCGCCCTGAGTAGTGGTTGCGCTCTCGGTCTGAGGCCACGGCATGTGCAGGCTAGCGGCCGGTGTTCTCGCAGAATTCCCGCGGCGAGATGGCCGAGTGGTTAGAAACAACCCTGCGTGCAGTCATAACGCCTTCTACGCCTGCCGCGGCCAAGGTATCGACGTGATACGTCGATCAGCGGAACAGCCGACGCAGCAGCTTTCTGCGTCGCTCGCTGTGCGGCGGATAGATCAATCGCAGCGTATCCAGCTGCGTCGGCTTGGCGAGAACACCCTTCTCGTGGGTGAAGGCCTCGAACGACTTCCTGCCGTGGTAAGCCCCCATCCCGCTCTCTCCGACACCACCGAAGGGCAGACCCGGGACTGCGGCGTGCGCGAGCGAGACATTGACGCCGAGGGCCCCCGACGTTGTCTCGTGCTGGAATCGGCGGACGACTGCCGTATCCTCCGCGTACACGTAGAGCGCGAGCGGCTTGTCGCGCTCAGTCACGAAGTCGATCGCTTCTTCGACGTCGGCAACATCGATGATGGGCAGAATGGGCCCGAAAATCTCTTCGGCCATGACCGAGCTGTCGGGGTCGACGTCGGTAAGAACCGTGGGCTCGATACGCAGCTGGTCCCGGTTGATGCCGCCGCCGAGGCGACGGGTGCCGGAATCCATAAGGCCCCTGAGTCGATCGAAGTGTCGCTCGTTGACGATCGTTGCGTACTCCGCATTGGTTGCGGGCGCTGTACCGAGCTGCTCGAGCACCGCCTGCCGGAGCTCCTCGACGAACGGCTCGCGTACGGACTCGTGCACGAGCACGTAATCTGGAGCTATGCACGTCTGCCCGGCGTTCATCGACTTCGCCCACACCAGCCTGCGTGCCGAAACCTGCAGATTCGCCGAGGCATCGACGTAGACCGGGCTCTTGCCTCCCAGTTCCAGCACAGTTGGCGTGAGATGTTTCGCAGCGGCGGCCGCAACGATCCTGGCGACGCGTCCGTTGCCGGTGTAGAAGATGAGATCCCAGCGCTGCTCCAGAAGAGCCGTCGTCTCGTCAACAGCGCCCTCGATGACCTGCACGGCGCGGGAATCCAGGTATATCGGAGCCAGGCGGGCGAGCAATTCGCTCGTGGCGGGGGCGAGTTCGCTGGGCTTGACAACCGCGGAATTCCCTCCTGCGATAGCACCGACGAGCGGGGCGAGGGAGAGCTGCAACGGGTAGTTCCACGGCGCGATGACGAGCACGGCCCCGAGAGGATCGCGCACGGTGTGCGCCCAGGCCGGCTGCAGGGAGGCGGGAACGGGTTTCGGATGCGGCAGCATCCAGCGCCAGAGATTGCGCTTAGCGAGGCGAACCTCCTCGAGCACGACCGAGATCTCCGTGAGATGCGACTCGAGATCCGACTTCCCGAGATCCTTCGCAAGCGCCTGCTCCCACAGCGTGATGTTCTGCGACAGCATGCTGGAGAGACCATCGAGCTGATCGAGCCGCCAGCGGCGCGAACGCCAGAATCCGGGTGTGCGGCGAGCGCGGAGTTCCTCGGCCAGAGTGCGAACGTCAATTGCGGTCATGCACCCATTGTGCCGCGCAGAGCTATGCAACGCCGTTGAGATCCTAATACGCGTCCAAAGCGGAGTTCCGGGAAAAGTCGGGAGAAGCACATCTGGGATGCTCCTAAACGCGCTCCTCGCGCCTTTTCGTCGTATCGCCGGGCAAAGTTGGTTCTAACTGCCGAGTCGCAATTGCCACACGACGGTCCAGGTCACCGGCTCGAACCCGACCGCTTCGTTGACGCGAATCATGTGCCGGTTCTCTTCCGCGTTCATCGTCGTGATGCGGTCGGCGTACGGTACCTCGCGCCGCAGTTGGGCGATACCCGCGAGCTTGAGCAGCTCGCCGAGCCGATGGCCCCGGTGCTCCTGCAAGACGATGAGATTGTGCTGACGCGCGCTCGGATCGTCCGCAATGACGAGTTGCGTATAGCCGACGAGACGACCGCTTTCCTCGTGTTGCACCGCTGCAGCGAACATCCGTCGCCCCGAGCCCATCTTGTAGCGTTCGAACTCGGCCAGTCGCTCGTCGGACCAGCGCTCCGGCTCGAGTTCGAGATCACCGATGGGGGAGTCGGTCGACATTCGCTCGTGCAGCGTGCGCATGTCAGCGCGGTAGTGGTCAGGAGTTTCTCCCCCCCAGGTGATCACTCGGTAACCGCGAGACCGCAGTTCCGCATCCGCAAGGCGCTGATCTAGGTCGGTGAGCGACTCGAGATCGAGCTTTCCATAGCGATAGACCTGTGACAGCGTCGCACCGCGCCGGAGCCACGCCTCCGACTCCGGATCGCCGCGGTTCACGCCGCCGTAACCGGTCGTGGCGGTGATATCGCCGTCACGAACACCTTCGCCACCGCCGAAAACCGTCGTGCGTTCGAACTCCGTGGCGCAGTCGACGGACGCTTGCACGAGCGATTCGAACGCCTCGGCCCGAGCTTCACCGGTGACAGAAGGATCGACGTAGAGGACAGTGTCCGCAACGTTCGTCGATTCGGCCGTAGGCAAGAAAAGTGTTGCAATCCCCACAAGCGTGTCGCCTGCGAAGGCATAGATCGTCTCCGCTCTTTCCGCCCTTGTGCCGCGGAGCGCGACGATGGACGTTGCAGCAGTGACCGTCTGATTGCCCTCGCCGAACACGGCCGCGTTCGAATCGTTGACGAGCCTCACACCGCGGCGGAAGACGTCTCCGCGCAGGCTTTGCTCCTCAACCGTGTCGGGAACTTTGAACCGTTCGACGCGTACGATCATCGAGTCCTTCTTTCTCGCCGCTGCCACGCACCCTCACTCATAACCGCGACAAAACCGAGCGCCTCGTTGACGGCGAGCATGTGGCGGTTCTCTTCCGCATTCCAGGTGATGACTCGGCGGCGTTCGGGATGGGTGTCGAGCAG
>DXDC01000124.1 GCA_019115685.1 Candidatus Agrococcus pullicola | reverse complement strand
AATGACACGGTGTACAACTTCGAGGTGGTCGCGGTGAACGAGGTGGGTGAGTCGGATCCATCACCGTCGTCGATTGATGCTCGCCCGGACGTGCGGCCCGAGCAGCCGGATGCGCCGAGCGCGGATCGAGGCGATGGCGAACTCGCGGTCTCGTGGGAGGCGCCGGAGAACAGGGGCTCAGCAATCGAGTACTACGTGTTGCAGATATCGCCCGGTGCCCCGGACGGCACGACCCAGGTGGAGGTGGAGAGCACGAACTTCACCTGGGAGGGGCTGGCCAACGGTACGGAGTATCGATTCAGCGTCCAGGCGCACAACAACGCGGACGAACCGAGTGAGTGGTCGAGGGAGTCTGCGGGGGAGATCCCCGCGGGACCACCGACGGCTCCCAGTGACGTCTCGGCGACATCGCAGCAGCTGGGCGGTTCGACGAACCAGGTTGCGGTGTCCTGGGGGCTTTCGGATGACAACGGAGCGGCTGTGGAGGACTACACGATCGTGCCGCATCGAAACGGAAGCCCGCTCTCGGACCTCAGCAGGACGGTGCCGGCGCCCTCGAACAGCACGACGGGCACCTTCACCTACGAGAGTCTTCCGGTCCACGAGGACGCATACACCTTCGAGGTGTTTGCGACGAATGACGTCGGTGATGGAGAAGCGACCACGAGCGACCCCATACGTATCGTGAACGCTCCGGATGCCCCTGCGGTGGGTCACGTCGAGGATGGCGACGAAGAGGCCGTCATCAGCATCACTCCGGGGGAGCTGCATGGCTACCGCGAGAGTGAAGTCTCGTACGAGTACCGGGCCGGTAGCGGCTCCTGGCAGTCGGTCGGGACCGGAAACCAGACGATATCCGGTCTTTCGAACTCGCAGCAGACGATCGAGGTGCGGGCCGTCGCGGAAACGGACGGTGTTTCGAATACGAGCGACACCTCGAGCGTGCGGGTCAGCCCGTTCGGTCAACCCCCGTCCCCGTCGGTGAACGCCAGTGCCTCGACGACCGGTGTGCAGTTCAGCTGGAATGTCAGCGGTGACAACGGCAGGCCCATCGAGGGCGTGGACACCCGGTATCGAGTCAACGGGGGCAGCTGGAGCGGTTGGCAGAACCGTAATAACTCGAATGGTAGCGCCACGGTCGACGGTGAACCCGGCCAGACGATCCAGATGCAGGTTCGAACGCGTGCCGAAGGCGGCCCGAGCGATAGCGGATCGGCCAGTGGCACGGTGGAAGACCCGTCGCGCCTATGGCTGACCGCCGGTGATGAGCAGTGCGCCGACGGGCAGTGCGGACCAAGACTCGTGCTGAACTATGAGGGTGTCGAGCCCGGCACCTACGAGTTCCGCTGCTGGCACAGCCAGGACGGGTATTTCGTGACGGGTCGGGAAGTGACGCTGCAGTCTTCCGGCGTCGCCCTCGAAACCGGCGATCCTTCCTGCTTCAACAACTATGAGGGAACTGCCCGCATGGAGCTCTACCAGAACAACGAGATGATCTACGAGAGCGAGGAACGTTCGTGGCCACCGTGATCTGCGGTGGGTATCTGCCGTCTGGCAGGTTGACCGTTGATGAACGGAAGGTGAGTACTTCACCGGTCCACCGGGTTTCGGTTATCCTAGAGCCTATGTGTTCGCGGGGCTGAGCCGGTTGCCGCTTCGTGAGCGAGTGGAATCCGTCGTGAGCAACTGAGAGGGTGGGGGCTCCCAAGTGCTGCGCTTCATAAAGCAGAGGAAGCGTGCTTCCGCATCGGTGGGCATTCTGACAGCCGCGGCTGTCGCGCTGGGCATCATGGCGTTTTCTCACCCCGGGTTTACGACGACCGATGTGGATATGCATGACGGGGGCGTCTGGGTTACGAAGCTCGAATCGAGCGAACTCGGCCACCTGAACTACCAGGCGCAGGAACTCGATGCCGGGCTGACCGTTCCTTCTGAGAGCTTCGACGTCGTGCAGGACGACGGCACGGTGATCATGGTCGATCACACGAACATCAGTCTGAGACCGATCGATACCGGGCAGGTCAGCCTTGTCGGCGATATCCCAATGCCAGGCATCGTCGACGTGACGCTCCGCGGCGGAACCATCACCATAGTCGACCCTATCGACGGTCGGCTCTGGGCGCTTCCCGTGAGCACGCTCGCAGGTTTCAAATACGAGGAGTCCGACCCGCTCGCGGTACTCGGACCCGGTGGTGCCGCGAGCGCCGATGAGGAAGGCAATGTGCACGCGGTTTCTGCCGAGCATGCAACCGCCTACACCTGGGAAGCAACGGACGGGGCATTCGCAGCACCGACGGAGCAGCAGCGTGCCGAGCTCGGCGCCGCCGACGATCTGCAGATCACGGCGGTGGGCACGGAACCGGTCGCGCTGGATGCTGCGAACGGAGTACTCCTGCTGCCCGCATCCGTCATCGAAGTCCCGCAGAACGCGGTGCTGCAGCAGGCGGGCATTGCATCCGAGAGTGTCGTGTTGGCAACGGGCAGTCAATTGATTCGGCAGCCGTTAGCGGGAGGGGTTGCCAGCACGGAAGAGTACGCGTCCGGAGGGGACGCGGTCGCTCCAGTGCAACTGGCGACGTGCGTTCACGCGGCATGGCCTGGGGATTCCCGTGTCATCCGCGACTGCGACGATGAGGGCGCGAACCTCGACGAAGTCGTCGATGCCGAGATGAGCGGCAGTGTGATCTTCCGCGAGCATCGCGGCATCGTCGCGTTGAATGACGTGGTCTCGGGCGTCTCGTGGCTGATGACGGACGAGTTGGTCATGGTCGACAACTGGGCAGACCTGATTCCGCCGACCTCGGAAGAGGAGACGGAGGAGCAGGACGACGAGTCGATGGACGACTCCGTCGATCACATCGCCCCTGACCCCAGCGAAGAGAACAATCCTCCCGTTGCGCACGACGACACGATCTTCGGCGCACGGACCGGTCGTTCCACCCTGGTGCCGGTGCTGCACAATGACAGCGACCCGGACGGCGATATCCTGACCGTTTCCCTCGTGGGGGATGCCCCGGGAGGAGTCCGGATCTCGCCAGTGCGCAATTCTTCCCAGTTTCAGGTCGAGGTCCCTGCCGACTTCAGTGCCAACGCGATCAACTTCAGGTATCTGGTCGACGACGGCCGCGGCGGAACCGATGAAGCATCGGTAACCCTGCGGATTCGTGATGACAGCCAGAATGCCGCCCCGGAGGAGCTTCGCGAGCAGGGCTTCGAAGTAGAGCAGCGGGCCCAGTACGAGCATGGCGCGCTCGACAACTGGTTCGATCCCGACGGCGACGACATCTTCCTCGTCGATGCCTTCAGCGACTCCGGTGACACCGTACGGTTCAACCCGAACGGTCGCATTATCTACACTGCGACGGGTGAACCCGGCCCGACGACGATGACGATCGTGGTGAGCGACGGCATCGAGGAGCGCGAGGCGACGATCGAGGTTCAGGTGCGCGAGCGCGGAACCTCGACGCCCATGGCGAACGCCGATTACGTCAGCGTCAACGAAGGCGAAACCACGTCGCTCAAACCGCTCGCGAACGACTTCCTCCCTGCGGGCGAGAACGCCAGGCTTGCCAGCGCTACGCCACGGGGCGACCTGACGGTCGATCTCGATAGGTCCACGAACACACTGCACATCACCGGCGGAAGCCTCGGAACCCACTACATCGACTACACGGTTGCTGCGGGGCCGAGCCAGGCGCAGGGGCACATCCGTGTCGATGTTACCGAGCCGGTAGAGGATGCGGTTCCCGTCGCAGTTCGCGATGTCGCGCTGCTGCCGATGGGTGGCGAGGCACTCCTCGACCTCACCGAGAACGATGTAGACCCCGCCGGCGGCGTACTCGTCGTGCAGTCGGTCGACACGGGAGGCGTCTCCCTGTCGGTACAGCTCGTGCACCGGCACATGTTGCGAATCGAGGACCAGCACGGACTCACCGACCGCACAACGCTCACGTATCAGGTCTCCAACGGCACCGAGACTGCGACGGGCGAGATCGTGGTCATCCCGGTGGAACCGCCGGACAAGCC
>DXDC01000123.1 GCA_019115685.1 Candidatus Agrococcus pullicola | reverse complement strand
GGATCGAAGCGCGTGTGCCCTCGATGTCGTAATTTCTGTGCAGCAGCACCGTCTCAAATCCCTGCAGGAGCGCCAAGTGCCCGGCCGGATCGGCTATCCACGCAAGACGAGCATCCCGCAGGACTGTCGGGTCCGCCGGAACGTGCTGCTGCAAGCTCTTGGCGTGGGCGAGCAGCGCTGGCACGTGCGTGTAATCCAACGTGCGCATATTCATGATCACAATGAGCAGCGCCAGGTATGCCTGCACCGTGATCTCGTCCGCGTTCGTCGCCTGCCGCTGGAGCAGATGCATGGCGCGCTCCTGCGGGAATGGCACCTCGGGATGGTAAGCGCTGAGCGCTATCGCGAGCAGCTCATGCACGAAATCGTCGTCGAGCCGCTGGTACTCGTCATAGCGATGCAGAAGCAGGAAGAGGGTCTTGTTACGCAGATTCACAAGCCCGAGCGACACCAGCAGCTCGCGACGTGCTTCCGGTTGATCTGCCTGCACGAGTTCGAGCGCCGCCTCCAACACCGTATTGATATTCGCGAACGCGTTCGTCTCCGTCGCCAGTTTCACGTACTCCCGCACCTGTTGGAGGAGCTCCTCATCGAGGCGGTCAGCGGCGTTGAGCGCGTAGTGAACCGAACGGAACCCGTCGGTGAGCTTCGCGAGGACGCGCGAAATGGCGCGTGAGCGAGCGGCGGGGAGGGCATCCTGCACAGCATGCGCAACAAGCGCGTGCGTCGGCATGACGGTTGCTCCGAACCCGGACTCCTTCAGCACCCCCTCCTTCAACGCCTCGTCCAGTGCGATGGGTTCGTGCAGCTCCGAGGCCGCCTGCGCGAGCTCGGACTGTGTCATCCCGCCGCTCAGGCAGACGATCTCGGTGGTCGCCTTCGTCGGTGCGCTGAGATTGTCGTAACCGATCAGTAACGGGTTTTTCTTCGGGTGCATCATCCGCAGCGGAATATCCCAGGTCAGGTGCAGTCGCGAGACCTCGTCCTCGGTGAGGTGGTCGAAAATGCTGGCGATGTGCAGGAAGGATCCGCCGGTAGAGTTCAGCAGGCGATCCGCAGTACGGGGGGAAATGCTCCTCCCCAGCCGGGCATGCGACAGGAGTCGGATCTCCTCGGCCGTCAGCGGTTCGAACGTCAAGAGGCGGTTGCGTGGATTGTCGGAGACGAGCTGTTCGAGGTGCTCGCCGAACCCGCCGGGAGCGTGTGGCGTGCGGACACCGAACGCAGCGAGCATGCTTCGCTGCGTCAGCCTCGGAAGCAGATATCGAAGCACGAGCGCCGATTCGGTATCGACCCACTGCGCGTCGTCCACGATGATTACCTGTTGTACAGCCGTCGCGATGTTCGCGTGTCGAAGCAGCTCGCGCGCGACGGAAATGGGTTGCTTCTGCGTGCCGTCAACGGGATCGCGGTCAGGTATCCGTAAAGCGGGCCCGCTCAGGAGACGTTCGAGAAAGCCGTACGGTTCGTCGCGCTCGAAGATGTCTGCGGTCACGTGGGTGACGGCCCAGCGGTTGTCCGCCTCCGCCAACTCCATCAGTTCTCGCAGAAAGTAGGTCTTGCCCATGCCAGCGAGACCCTGTGCAACGAGCGCCATACCTTCTTGAGCGTAGGCAGCATCAAGGATGCGTCGGGCCGTGTCGTGTCGTGTCTTGACAGGCGAATCCGCTGCCATATCCCAGCCCATAGGCGTCAGGCTATCAGCGAACCAAGTGACTTCGAGAGACTCTCTTTTTCTCAGACCGAGTATAAGAAGGGAGGCGTTGTTGACATGAAAGTTTACTCGAGCGTTGGCCAGGGGAGTGCCTCGGCCACGTCGCGGTTCGTCTTGACCGCGAAGTGCTCCGGGCCGCGCTCGCCATCTCGCCACTCACCCTCGCGCACGCCGAGGTAGGCGAACCCGGTCGCTTTCGCCACCCGCATCGAGGCAGTGTTGCCGACGCGACAACGCCAGCGCACCTCCTGCCAAGCGAGGCACTCTTCGGCGTGGCCGACCAGCGCACGCAGCGCATCCGACATGAGCCCTCGGCCCTGAGCATCCGGGTGCAACCAGAAACCGACCTCGCGCACGCCATCGCGCAAGCTGATCACCCCGCAGAGCTCGCCGTCGACGGCTTCGCGAATCGCCCACACTCGTTCGTCGTGCTCGCCCCGCCAGCCGCCCGGGGCAAACGTCCGGATGAAGAACTCGGCGTCCGACCGTTCGTACGGCCACGGAGTGTCGAGGAATCGTTCGGCATCCGGCGTCGTGCACGCTTCGACCGTGCGTTCGATGTCACTCTCACGCAATGCCGTGAGCACAACTCGCTTCCCCAGCACGGGCAGCGTCGGCCCAGCCAGTTCACTCATCCGGCCCTCTTCCAGTTCTCCGCTTATGTGCCCACAAGCAAAGGGAGAAGAAGCGGCATCAGCGAAGACCCATGGCACGCATCGCCCGATGGAGCGTTGCGTCGGCAACTTCGCGTGCGCGCGCAGCGTTCGCCTCGAGGATGCGATCGAGCTCAGCGGGGTCATCGAGCAACTCGAGCGTGCGCTCGCGAATGGGCGCGAGCTCGCCGATGACGGCATCCGCGACCGCGACTTTGAAGACGCCGTAGCCCTGCCCGTCGTATTCGTCCGCGAGCTCAGCGGTCGTGCGCCCCGTGAACGCCGACAGGATGCCCAGCAGATTCGTCACGCCCGGTTTGTTCTCGGCGTCGACGCGGATGGAACCGTCGGTGTCGGTGACCGCGCTCTTGATCTTCTTCAGCGTCCTGCTCGGCTCGTCCAGCAACCACACGATGCCCTTATCGGTCTCGGCCGATTTCGACATCTTCCGCGTCGGATCCTGAAGATCCATGATGCGCGCGGTTTCTGCGGCGATTCGCGGCTGCGGGATCGTGAAGGTCTCGCCGTACCGTTTGTTGAACCGCTCACCCAGATCACGCGTGAGCTCGACGTGCTGCTTCTGGTCGGCACCGACCGGCACGAGGTTCGTGTCGTAGAGCAGAATGTCGCCGGCCATCAGAATCGGGTAGGTGAACAGACCGACGTTCGCGGCCTCGATACCCTTCTTCGCCGTCTTGTCCTTGAACTGCGTCATCCGGCTCGCCTCGCCGAAGCCGGTGATGATCGACAGCAACCATGCCATCTCGGCGTGCGCGGACACGTGCGACTGCACGTACAGGCACGAGGACTGCGGATCGATACCGCCCGCAATGTACTGGGCGGCCAGCGTCCGCACCTGCTGGCGCAGCACCTTCGGATCCTGGATGCTCGTCAGCGCGTGCAGATCGACGATGGAGAAGAATGCGTCGCCCTCTTCCTGCAGTTGCCTCCAGTGGGTGAGCGCGCCGACGAAGTTGCCGAGGTGCAGCGAGCCCGATGAGGGCTGCATGCCCGAATAGATTCGGGGCTTGGTCATGGTGGGTCCTTTTAGAGTTCGTAATCGACGACAACGGGGGCGTGATCGCTCCACCTGGTGTCGTAGCTGGGGTAGCGGTCGACGCGATAGTTGCTCACTGACGCCGCGAGTGCGGGGGATGCCATGTGGTAATCGATGCGCCAGCCCGTGTCGTTGTCGAAGGCCTGCCCGCGGTTCGACCACCAGGTGTAGGGGCCGTCGACTTCGCCCGCGAAGGTGCGCCCGACATCGACCCAGCCATGGCCGGTACGAACCTGGCCGTCCACGGCCTCAACGTCGCCTTCGCCGAAGAAGCCGTCGAGGTAGCTGCGCTCTTCGAGCAGGAAGCCGCTCTTCTTGCGGTTGCCGCGCCAGTTCTTGATGTCGAACTCGCGGTGTCCGACGTTGAAGTCGCCCGTTACCAGCACGTTCTCGCAGTGGTTGCGTAGCTGCGGCAGTCGCTCGTTCATCGTGTTGAGGAACTTGTACTTCTCGACCTGCTTGGGGGTGTCGACTTCTCCTGAGTGCACGTAGGTCGAAACCACTGTGACGGGGGTGCCGCCGAATTCGAAGTCGGCCTCCAGCCAGCGGCCGGCAGAGTCGAAGTCGTCTGCGCCGAAAGCCGTGCGGTGCTGGATGGCAGGTTCGCGCGACAGCACGGCAACGCCTGCGCGCCCCTTCGCGGTCGCTTCATCGTGCAGGACGTGCCAGCCGGGTACGAGCGGCGTGACGATTTCGTCAGTGGCTCTGACTTCCTGCAGCGCGACGATGTCGGCGTCCGATGCTTCGAGCCAGTCGGACATGCCTTTTCGCATAGCAGCGCGGATACCGTTGACGTTGACCGTGGCAATACGAACCATGTCTCCAGCGTAGTCGAGACCGGCGACGTGAACGAGCTGTGACCTCCAGCCCCCAACGTCGCGTGTGCTCGCCTCCGTCCACTATTCGGGAAATGCCTATTCAGCCGTGTCCTCAGTAGGCGTTTTCCGAATAGCTGAATCCCGACTATTCGGAAAATGCCTATCGGGAAGCATGCTCAACAGGCATTTTCCTTCTAGTCAATGCGCGTTTGGAGTCGACGGGCCTCAGACCATGAGCGCGAGGCGCAGTGGGGCAGGAAGGGGCCCGATCGAACCGCTAGCCGCGCAGCTTCTTCTGCTGTTTCTTGAGGTTCTTCGCCAGCTTCTTCGGGTCGCTCTCTCTGCCCTTGATGGCAGCGAGTTCTTCGCGGACTCGTTCGAGCTCACGCTCTCTGAACTCCTCTTCCTCTTTCTTCCGTGCCACGGCTTCCTTCCGTTCTTCTGTCAGGTAGTGCTCGAGTTCCGAATAACTTTCCCCCGCGTTCCCGACGGCGACGAACGACAGTGCTACGAGGTATATCTGGTGGATGAATCCGAGCCAGATCAGGATGACGAAGACCGAGGCGACGGAGGCCAGCAGTGGGTTGTTGCTGACCGAGCCGAACAGGAGCGATGCGAAGGCCTTCAGGATCGCGAAGGCGACTGCGACGCCGAACGCGGTTCCCACAAGGTATTTCATCGGCAGTTTGATATGTCCAGCGAAGCGGAACATGAGCAGCACGATCGCGGTATCGAGCGCGAGCTGCACAAGAAAACCCAGCAGCCAACTGTAGGCGCCCAATCCGAGTTGCGAAGCGAGCGACTGCGAAACGATCAACACGCTACTGGAGATCAGAATCAGCAGGCCGATGCCGATCGCTACACCCAGGTCGCCGAGCTTCAGCAGTACTGCATTTGGGCGAGGGCTGGGCAGGTCGAGCATCGCTCTGAAGCCGAGTCGGCTGTTTGCGATCCAGCGCGTCGCCGTCATGATGATACCGACGACGGCGATGATTCCGGCGACCTCGGTGATTCGCGAGTCGACGAGCTCGTCCGGGTCGATGACGCCGTTGCTGTCGCCGTCGCTGATGAGACCGGGGATCTGCCCGGAGATCGATTCGATGACCGTGTCGAGCAGTTCGCGGTTGCCACCCAGGATCTGCATGAAGACCGCGAAGGCGATGAACAGCCCCGCGAAGATCGAGAAGAAGCCCGAAAGCGTCATGCTTTGCGCATAGACGACACCGTCGCGTTCCGAATAGTGATTCCACGCTCGCACTGGGCGAAGTTGCTTCACGCGGTCGATAATCTGCACGGTCCACCTCCGGCTGCCTCGCGCTGGGTTCGATAAACAGCGTAGTCTGAGTCCATGTCCACGATGCACGGAGTCGGCGTCGGCCGCGGTATTGCCGCTGGCAAGGCGCTGAGAATGCCAGAAAAACTCACACCGCCGACCGACGCCCCGCACGGAGGTGACGGTGACGAGGAGGCGAACAGAGCGAGTGAGGCGCTCGCGGCCGTGGCTCAGGAGCTGCACGAGCGCGGCGAAGTCGTCGGCGGGGAAGCGCAGGACGTTCTGCAGGCCGCCTCGCTGATGGCGCAGGATCCGGCGCTCGCCGATGACGTCTCGTCACGTATCCGCGCCGGTGTCAACGCCGAGTACGCCGTGCAGGAGGGGTTCGGGCAGTTCAAGCAGATGCTCGTAGCGCTCGGTGGATACATGGCGGAGCGTGCGACGGACCTCGACGATGTTGCGCAGCGCGTCATCGCGAGGTTGCGAGGTGTTCCGGCGCCCGGTGTACCCGAGAGCGATGAGCCGTTCGTGCTGGTCGCGCGAGACCTCGCGCCGGCCGACACCGCCACGCTCGATCTCGACAAGGTGCTCGCGCTCGTGACGCAGGACGGCGGACCCACCTCCCACACCGCGATTCTTGCGCGAGCGAAGTCGATCACCGCCATCGTCGGAGTGCCGGGGCTGCTGGATGCCGTGAGCGATGGGCAGGGCATCATCGCGGACGCCCGCACGGGAGAGGTCACGCTTGACCCCAGCGATCGTGAGATCGCGGCTGCGCTCGCCGAGCGTTCCCGTCGCAGCGAGGCGGCATCCGCTCCCATTACTCCCGGAGCACTCGCCGACGGCACGCAAGTGCAGCTGCTGGCGAACCTCGGTCGCCCTGAAGAGGCTGCGGAGGCGGTGAAACTCGGCGCCGAGGGGGTCGGGCTCTTCCGCACCGAATTCCTCTTTCTCGATGCGAAGGAGCCTCCGAGCGTCGAGTGGCAGACCGAACAGTACACTGCTATGCTGAGCGCCTTCGAAGGCAAAAAGGTGGTCGTGCGCGTGCTCGACGCGGGGGCGGACAAGCCCCTCTCGTTCCTCAACGACGCCGATGAGGAGAACCCCGCGCTCGGGCTTCGCGGCATTCGTGCGCTCGAGAAGAACGAGAACATCCTGCGCGATCAGCTCAAGGCCCTCGCCCAGGCTGACGCGGCTACGAACGCGGATCTATGGGTCATGGCGCCTATGATCGCGAACGCCGAGGAGACCGAGTACTTCGTGGGAATAGGCCGCGAGTACGGGCTCAAAACCGTCGGAGCGATGGCAGAGGTCCCCTCGATCGCGGTGCTCGCCGATCAGGTCATGCGGCATGCCGACTTCGTCTCGATCGGTACGAATGATCTGACGCAGTACACCTTCGCGGCCGATCGTATGCTCGGCACCGTCGCGCAGTTCCAAGATCCGTGGCACCCGGCCGTGCTACGACTCATCGAGCGCCTCGGGGATGCCGGCGCGGCGCTCGACACGCCGGTCGGGGTGTGCGGCGAAGCAGCGGCCGATCCCGCGCTCGCGGTTGTGCTTGTCGGGCTCGGTGTGACGAGTCTGTCGATGTCGCCCGCGGCACTGGCGGATGTTCGAGCAGAGCTGCTGACGGTAACTATGGAAGAGGCGCGCGAACGCGCGGCGAAGGCACTCCAGGCCACCAGCGCGAGAGCGGCAAGAGAAGCCGTTCTGTAGCGACGGCAAGATTGCGATCGTCAAGCACTCTCCCAGCCAGTTCTCGCGAACGGTGGGTAGCATGACGAAGCACGGTCTTCGGACTCTGATTGCCGAAATCGGGGGTGAGTATGGCGAGTCGGCGGTTCGGGCGAGGCGTTTTGGCGTTAGCCACGCTCCTGCTTGCCGGTTTCGTACTCGCCGCATGCTCGTCAGCACCCACCTATGTCGATCAGGACCCGGCTCCGACAGCGGAGGACGTGCCGTACGCGCAACCGGAAGTGACGAAGGACTCCGGTCTGCCGCCCGATAGCGACTATTCGCCCGATGAGGAGGACGCCGACGGGCTGACGCGAGGGGACAACAGCACACCTCGTCACGACGCCACCCCGCCGAGGTACCAGCCGGAGCGTATCTGGCCGGATTCGCTCATGATCGAGTTTCCGGATGCGCTCGGCGACTTCACGCACTCCTCGCAGATCACGCACTACAGCAACTTCGTCACCACGATCTATACCAGCGCCGACTACCAGATCCTTTCGGTGACCGTCGCACAGGACTATGTCGGCTACAACAACCGACTCGCGAGCTACGACAACCTGCGTTACGTGGGCCCGGCGGTCTGCGGCACCGATAATTCGCAGTCGAGTACGGAGATCGCCTGGTACACCTGCTTCATGGTCGGTGATGACGGATTCATCGCAGTGACCGCGTATTCGACATCGGGCATCACGACGCAGGAACTCGCGGGTTACACGGAAGACCTGTATCGGGAATTGACGCAGCGCGTCGACTAGCCGAGGTAAGCACGAACGCCGCGCAACCCATCGAGGAGCGCGGCGTTCGCCTGCTTGGTGTTCGGGGCGGCGCTACAGTTTCACGCCTCGCATCATCGCCTGCTTCACTTCGGCGATGGCCTTCGTGACCTCGATACCGCGCGGGCACGCCTCGGTGCAGTTGAAGGTCGTGCGGCAGCGCCATACACCCTCGCGATCGTTGAGGATGTCGAGGCGAACCTGCGATGCTTCGTCGCGAGAGTCGAAGATGAAGCGGTGCGCGTTCACGATCGCGGCCGGGCCGAAGTACTGGCCGTCGGTCCAGAACACGGGGCAGGATGTCGTGCACGCCGCGCACAGGATGCACTTCGTGGTGTCATCGAAACGAGCACGCTGCTCGATCGTTTGATGACGTTCACGCTCCGGCTTGCTCGACGCCTGCAGGAAGGGCTGGATCTCGCGGTAGGAGTCGAAGAACGGCTCCATGTCGACGATGAGGTCCTTCTCGAGCGGCAGGCCTTTGATCGCCTCGACGTACACGGGGCGGGAGATGTCGAAGTCCTTCACGAGCGCCTTGCAGGCCAGCCGGTTGCGGCCGTTGATCCGCATGGCATCCGAGCCGCAAATACCGTGCGCGCAAGAGCGTCGGAACGCGAGCGTCGGGTCCTGCTCCCACTTGATGCGGTGCAGGGCGTCCAGGATGCGCTCGGTCGGATACATCTCGACGTCGTAGTCCACCCAGCGCGGCTCGTCGTCGACCTCGGGGTCGTACCGACGGATGTTGAGCGTCACGGTGAACGGCCGCGGGGCCTCCTCGGCCTCGTCGATCTCGACTACCGTTTCGATCTCTTCTTCGGTCTCCGCATTCGGTGCGGGAGTTTCCTTCGTTGCCTCAGTCATCGTCCCCCCTAGTACTTTCGTTCCTGCGGTTCGTACTTGCCGCCGCGGACGGGTTTCCAATCCAGGCGGATGTGGTCTACGGCCGTCGACGAGTGCGGGT
This sequence comes from Candidatus Agrococcus pullicola, assembly GCA_019115685.1. Classification (GTDB taxonomy): domain Bacteria; phylum Actinomycetota; class Actinomycetes; order Actinomycetales; family Microbacteriaceae; genus Agrococcus; species Agrococcus pullicola. The sequence goes on along the minus strand of DXDC01000123.1, from coordinate 5,206 downwards.
CGCCGGAGAGGTACGCCATGGTGTGCTGCATGAAGTTCGCGTCGTCGCGCTTCGGGTAGTCGTCGCGCATGTGCGCTCCGCGAGACTCCTTGCGGTTGAGCGCGCAGAGCACGAGCACCTCGGCCAGGTCGAGCAGGAAGCCCAGCTCGACGGCCTCCAGCAGATCGGTGTTGAAGCGCTTGCCGCGGTCGTGGATCTTGATGTTCCTGTACCGATCGCGGAGTCCGGCCACGATCTCGGTGGCTCGCGTCAGTGTCTCCTCGGTGCGGAAGACCTGCGCGTTCATGTCCATCGCCTCTTGCAGCTCCTTGCGGATCTGCGCCACGGACTCCTCGCCAGTGCCGTCGCGGAGCTGCTGGAGCATCCCGACGACTTCCCCTGCCGGATCGCTCGGCAGGTCGACGAAGTCGGCGCTTTTGGCGTACTCCACGGCATTGACGCCGGCACGCTTACCGAAGACGTTGATGTCGAGCAGCGAGTTGGTACCGAGACGGTTCGCGCCGTGCACGGAAACACACGCGCACTCACCGGCCGCGTAGAGACCGGGTACGACCGTCTCGTTGTCGGCGAGAACTTCGGCGTCGTTGTTGGTCGGGATCCCGCCCATCGCGTAGTGCGCGGTGGGATACACGGGTACGCGCTCGTGCACCGGGTCGACGCCCAGGTAGGTGCGGGCGAATTCGGTGATGTCGGGCAGTTTCTCCTCGAGCACCTCGGCCCCCAGGTGCGTGCAATCGAGGTACACGTAGTCCTTGTTCGGGCCGGCGCCACGACCGTCGAGCACCTCCTGCACCATCGAACGCGCCACGATGTCGCGCGGCGCGAGGTCCTTGATGGTGGGGGCGTAGCGCTCCATGAAGCGCTCACCGGAGGCGTTGCGGAGGATCGCGCCCTCACCGCGGGCACCCTCGGTCAGCAGGATGCCGAGGCCGGCGAGGCCGGTCGGGTGGAACTGGTAGAACTCCATGTCCTCGAGCGGGAGACCCTTGCGCCAGATGATGCCGACACCGTCGCCCGTGAGCGTGTGGGCGTTCGAGGTGGTTTTGAAGATCTTGCCGAAGCCGCCCGTTGCGAAGACGACCGACTTGCCCTGGAAGACGTGGATGTCACCGGTGGCGAGGTCGTAGGCGACGACACCGGCGACGCGCTGCTTGCCGTCCACCTCGGCCATGACGAGGTCGAGCGCGTAGAACTCGTTGAAGAAGTTCACGCCGTGCTTGACGCAATTCTGATAGAGCGTCTGCAGGATCATGTGACCGGTTCGGTCGGCCGCGTAGCAGGCGCGGCGGACGGGAGCCTTGCCGTGTTCGCGCGTGTGGCCGCCGAATCGACGCTGATCGATCTTGCCCTCCGGCGTGCGGTTGAAGGGCAGACCCATGTTCTCGAGGTCGAGCACGGCTTCGATGGCCTCGCGGGTCAGAATCTCAGCGGCATCCTGGTCGACGAGGTAGTCGCCGCCCTTGACGGTGTCGTAGGTGTGCCACTCGTTGTTGTCTTCTTCAACGTTGGCCAGCGCCGCAGCCATGCCGCCCTGCGCAGCTCCCGTGTGGGAACGGGTCGGGTACAGCTTGGTGATCACCGCGGTGGATGCGTGCGGGGCCGCCTCGATCGCCGCGCGCATCCCCGCACCTCCCGCGCCGACGATGACGACGTCGTGCTGGTGGTAGTGGATGCCGTCGCGAATCTCGCCAGCCGTGGAGTTCTTCTTCGTAGTTGCCATAGTCCTTTACGAGCTTCTCGCTACAGGTCCGCGCAGAACGACGGCAGCAACTCAGCGGATGCGCCGGTCGGGCACGGGTCGAATGTGAACGTGATGAGGGTGCCCAGCACGATGAGCACGGCACCTGCGAGCAGGATGGCCCAGAGCAGGACTCCGCGTACCGTCTTGTTGTGCACGTAATCGTTGACGATCGTGCGAACGCCGTTGGAGCCGTGGATGATGGCCAGCCACAGCATGATGACGTCGTACCACTGCCAGAACGGGTCCGCGAACTTGCCGCCGACGAAGCCGAAGTCGATAGCCTGAATGCCGCCGGGGGTCCACATCAGGTTGTAGAAGAGGTGTCCGAAGATCAGCACGACCAGCACGACACCTGAGACGCGCATGAAGATCCAGCCGGCCTTCTCGAGGTTGATGCCGCGACGCCTGGTTGAGCGCGCGGGGTATGCGTAGTTCGGGTTATCGATCGTCATCAGTGCTCTCCGAACACGTTGGGGATGTGGCGGATCGAGAATGCGATGATCAACACCAGGGAGATGCCGACGACGCCCCAGAACAGCTGACGCTGCACACGCGTCACAGCCGGGAACATGTCGACCAGGATGATGCGGATGCCGTTCAGCGCATGCAGCACGACCGCGCCGACCAGGGCGATCTCACCGAGGCCCATGATCGGGTTCTTGTACGCGCCGATGATGGCGTTGTAGACCTCGGGGCTGATGCGCACAGTGGCCGTGTCGAGCACGTGAACCAGGAGGAAGAAATAGATTGCGATACCGGTGATACGGTGCAGCACCCACGACCACATGCCTTCGTTTCCGCGGTAGAGCGTTCCTACAATGCGGTTCTTCGAAGGCTTTGGAGTCTCGTCTGCGAGGTTGCTGGTGCTTGTGGACACGCGCATTCCCCTTACTTCTTGATCAAGAGACGTATCCAGTCTACGCCCGAAGCGAAGTTAGGTACGCCTTACCTGCGAGGTGCTGTGTCGCTCGCGTCACAAGCCTTAGAGCATGGCGATAGTCGGCACTCCGACGAGCAGCAGGGAAACCGTTACTAGCCCCACCCTGCCGGCGAGCGGCAACGGCGCGGGAGGTGCGAGCAATCGGCGGATGCGCAGCTCGGCCGGTAGGGGTCGGCCGGTATCTCCGCGGCTGACAGGTTCGTCAGCGGGTGTGCCGATCGCCGCGGCATGGCTGCCGCCCGTGCTGGATCCGACGGCGATGTGCTTGATCGCCTCCGCGACATCCCGTGCGGGCGCCGTTCGGCGCGCCATGTCATCGGCCAGCATCTCGATGAGCAGTTCGACCGATCGGCGTGCCCGCGTCGCTACCGGGAACCAGGGGAGTGCGATCGCCCACGCCGCGAACAGGGTGAGGACGATGTTGTGACGCTGCTGCAGGTGAGCGCGTTCGTGCTCGACCACCGCACGCAACTGCGTCGGTGTGAGCTGTCGGATGAGGCCCTCGGAGAGCACTGTGACGCTGTCGGTCATGCCCGGGAGGCAGTAGGCGAACGGTGATTCGTCGTCGATGATGCGAGTGGTTTCGTCGTCAGGTGCGGGGTTGCTGAGCAGTTCGAGTAGTTCGCGATGGCGACGCACACCGCGGACCGTTCGAGTCGTGGTGACGACGAGGCTCAGCGTGAGGTGCGCGAACAGCAGCGCGCCGAACACAAGTGCAGCGGCATGGAAGACCGTGAAGCCGTCCTGCCAGGTCCAGGTGAACGCGCCCGCGACCGCCGTGGCGATCGCAGGGGGAAGCGAGTCGCCGAACGGTGCCAGGCCGAAGACGACGAGCGAGCCGATCATGGACAGCCCACCCGCGAGCGCGATGGCCTGCCACAGCAGCAGCGTCAACGCGGGGGCCCTGTGCGGCCAGCGGGCGCGATCCAGCAGAATCGGCACCGGCCAGGCAAGCGCTACCGCCAGCGCAGCGAGCGCGAACGAAAGTGCCGTGAGCGTCACGGTTGCTCGGTCAGGGAGCCGGTTCGTCGTTCAGGAGGTTACGGAGCAGCTCGGCCTCCTTCGGGCCGGCGCTGCGCACGAAGCGGGCAAGCACGGCCTCCTGCTCGGGGCTGTGCCGCAGCACGTCGTGCATGAGTTCGGCCATGTGCTCCGCACGCGATCGAGCCGGTTCGTACAGGTGCGGGCGCTGCTTCCGGTCTCGATGCACGAAGTTCTTGCGCTCGAGCCGGCTCAGGACGGTCAGAACGGTCGTGATGGCGGGCGTCTCTGTGCCGTCGGTGTCGAGCGCATCGCGCAATTGGGCTGCTGCGAGCGGCTGCGCGGCATCCCACAGCAGGTCCATGATGCGACGTTCGAGTTCCCCCATGGGCAACAGCGTAGCGGGAAACGCCGAAGACTTCTACGTGGCGTAGAAATGTTCTAGGGTGGTCACGACGACTTCTACGACCGGTAGAACTCATCGCGAGGGAGACCCACATGGAATTCGATCCGGTGATGATCGCCAGATGGCAATTCGGCATCACGACCGTGTACCACTACTGGATGGTGCCGCTCACGATCGGCCTCGGCCCGATCCTGGTGTTCATGCAGTGGCGATGGCTGCGCACCGGCAACGAGCTGTGGCTGAGAATGACCAAGTTCTGGGGCAAGATCTACCTGATCAACTTCATCATGGGCGTCGCAACCGGCATCGTGCAGGAGTTCCAATTCGGGCTGGCATGGAGCGAATACTCCAGATTCGTCGGCGATGTCTTCGGCGCACCACTGGCGATGGAGGGACTGCTGGCGTTCTTCTTCGAATCGATCTTCCTGGGCGCGTGGATCTTCGGGTGGAAGCGTCTGCCGAAACGTGTGCACCTGCTAGCGCTCGCGGGCGCTGTCTGGGCATCCATCATGTCTGCGTTCTTCATCATCGTCGCGAACTCCTGGATGCAGCATCCGGTCGGCGTCGAACTCATCGACGGACGGCCGGTGCTGAACGACATCTGGGCCGTGCTCACCAATGTCACGGCGCTGGCGGCGTTCTCCCACGCGATCTTCGGGGCACTGGCCGTGGGTGGCGGCATTCTGCTCGGCGTCTCCTGGTACCATCTGTGGCGACGTCGTCGCGACGGCATCGACACGGTCGACGAGAACGGCCGTGTGATCGTCGGCGAAGCGAAGGAGATCGCTGGGCGCGACCGGCGCGACCACAGCGTCTGGATCAAGTCGCTCAGGCTCGGCGCCGTCGTCGGCCTGATCGCTTTCAGCGGTGTCGCGCTCACCGGCGACTGGCTGGCCAAGCTGATGTACGAGCAGCAGCCGCTGAAGATGGCGAGCGCAGAAGGCGCCTGCCACACCGGCACAGCGTTCTCGATCCTCACGGTCGGAGACCTGGGGTCGCAGGATTGCGACGATGTCGTGCCCATCCTGGAAGTGGAGGGGGTGCTGTCGTTCCTGGCGAACGGAGACTTCGAGACCGAGGTGCCCGGCATCAACGAGCTACTGCCCGTGTACGAGGCCAGGTACGGAACGCACCTACC
>DXDC01000122.1 GCA_019115685.1 Candidatus Agrococcus pullicola | reverse complement strand
CGGCGCGACGCCTCTATAAGCGGAACGGCTTCGCCTCACAGGGACTGACCGATCCGGCACCTGATGGGAGCCCGCGAGAACTGTTCTTACTGACGCGCGCCGGAACGTGACCCACCCGAGCCACAAGAGGCATTTCACCCCCGCGCGTTCAAGCCTCGAGCCGGCCTTGCCGATGACGTAGCTGGATCCGGAACCCGAGAAGAAGTCCCAGTTCTCGCCGGGAGACGAGCGCCTCGGGACTGCCAGCCCTTGTCTTTGCTGGCGAGAAGGCTCGGAACCGGGGCGGCTTGCGCAGCCTCATCCACGCTTCGTGCCCTCAGCGTGCCACTCGTCGCGAGAGGCGGAACACTCCTCGCCGCCGAGCGAGCGGCACGGTCTGATCTTACCTCCGGGTCCGCACGTTTCGCAGGCGCCTGCATCGGCGCCATGCCCACCTTCGTCCTCGCCGCCGCGGTGCTCATCAGCGCCATCACCTGGGCCATCGCCATCGCTCGGAGGATCATTCCGCGGGTCGACTTCCGAAAAGTCAACGATACATTCCGCGCGGGCGAGAAGCTCGTCGAAAGTGATGATTTCCGGCGCAAGTAAGTTCCGTCGGTAAAGCGCCTGTAGGAGCCCCGTTCGGCGGTCTCAGCCGGAGTACCCCCGGTGCGTGTTCTCCTTGATGAACGCCATCAGAGATTCGCGTGAGATGTACTTCCGGCTGCCGATCTTCGTGTGCTCAATATCCCCGCGGTTCGTGAGCTCGTAGACAGCCGAGTAGGGGATCCCCAGCGCCTAGCCCGCGTCCTTGAGCGACAGCAGCATTGGCCCGGACTCCGACAGCAGGTTCGGTCGGATCACCGCCGTCTGCTCGGCTTCGACCACTTCGACTTCCGATGCAACGTCCTTCCAGGAGCCGAAGTATCCATATGGGCGGCTGAACTCTTCCTTCACTTTCTTCGCCGCGTCCTCTTCGTCAGTCGCCCGCACCCACCGCTCGGCGACCTGCACGCGTGTCACCACGACCTTGTATCTCATGTACGTCTCCTGCTTCTGCACCTGGCGGGTGCGCGGCTTCTTCGGTGATTTCCCAGACCCTGTGCGCTGAACGCGACGCATTGCACACACTGTCGCTCCGACATTCTCGTCCTCGACGACAGCGGCACCAGGTTGCTGCGGTGCTGGAGCAGGTGACGCTGGAGCTTCATCCTCCCCGGTCGGCTCCGGCCATACCCGGCCTCGCTCCGTCGGGTCTGCCCGCCACGACGCGCCATGCCCACTGATGCGCACCAGTCCCCGGCTGGCAAGCGCTCGCGCCGTGACCCGGTGCGTGTACGACTCCGCCGGATAGACGCCATCGGGGCAGCCGCTCTGTATCCACTCGAGCACGACGACCTGCGCTGGATTGAGCTTGATCGTGCTGCGAGCAGGGCGCTCGGAATTGCGACTCACAGCAGCATCACCACTCCGGCAGTACCGCGTGCCAAGCATGCCCCGGAGACAACCCAACGCGCTCCTCCTGCGCGAAGTCCCGGTAGCGCTCCGGGAGCAGCACCGGCACCTCCGACTCGTCGATCAGCAGCAGGTCCCAGCGATCTTCGTAGCACTCGAACGTGGAAAGCAGCACCCGTGACCGTTCGACCGGTGCGTTCCGCTTTCCCGGTTCGATCCCTGGTTCGGTGAGCCAGTTCATGTGCTCGATCCATGCGGCGGCAGCGACGTGCGAGCGGGGAACGACGAAGTTCCGCGGTGGCAGGGTGAGGTCGTGCGGCACAGCCACCATGACGCAGTACTCCCGCTCGTGCTGGCTCGGCCCCTGCGACTTCGATCCGAGCGGCCGGCTGATCGACCGCCAGGATGAGCCCCGCGCAGTCTTCACCTGAATCTCGACCATCCGACGGTTCTCGGGGTCGGCAAGCACGGCGAGGAAGTCGGTGCGCTCCAAGCCGTCACGAGTCAGCGCCGGCGCCCAGCCGTGTCGGGCCAGCTCCGCCGCTACGTGGTGCTCCCCGAAGGTCTTCGTCTGCTTGGTATCCGCCACAGCTTCGAGGCTACCGAGGAGTTCGAACAGCAGAATGGACGCATGCCCATGCCCGAGACCGACTTGCTGCGCATCGGCCGCTGGTGCCGTAAACGCGTGCCCGAGCACCTGTGGGATCAGGTGCGGGTAGAAGCCGAGATTGCCGACCGGCACGTCACGATCATCGAGACGAGGCCGCCGTGGGAGGGGCAGGGCGACTGGACGCGGTTCCCGATCGCCCGTCTCCGCTACACCGTCAAGACCGGGCAGTGGAGCATCTACTGGCGCGATCGGCACATGAAGTTCCACGAGTACACCCGCAAGCGTCCGACGAAGAACGTCCAGTCACTGCTCGACTACATCGGAAGCCACCAGGATCCGATCTTCTGGGGGTGATAGCCCAAGCGGGTCATGTCACCACGCACCGGGACTCTTCCAACGCAACGTCAACGGCGGTATCTTGTGGGTAGGTGGCCTCTACGTGCGTGCCCCACCGCCAGACGTGGTGGGACGACCAGTTGGCTTCGGCCGGAGCGGTCCTTCTTGATTCCTTGTCGCCGGAGACGAGGAGAGGACTGTGCTCATGTTCCGCCTGATCTGGATCGGCAGCGTGTACACCCGCTGCTTCCTGCGCCGGTACATGCCCACCAACGTGCTGCTGGACGCGATCGGCACGCGTCGCGGGCTGAAGTGGAGTGCCCCTGCGATGATGCTGGCCATCCCGTACCTCGCGGTCGCGAACATCCTGACGATTCTCATCGACAATGGTGCGACGGGATGGTTCCATCTGCTGGTGCTGCTGTGTATCTGGAACGCGTTCAAGTCCTTGGTCATGGGCCGGTGAGCGTGGTGCTGTTGGTGCGAGCCCGCACTGCTGAGCGTCGCGACCGGCGCATGCTGTCACGTTCGCCAGTGCCTAACGCCTGACGGCCGCGCGAGGCTCGCGAGCTGCGTTGGCGCACCTTCTGGGCGAAGTCTGTTCGAGGAGGAGCCGTGATGTCTGGAGTTGCTGGTCTTGGTGTTGATGAACGTCGTGCGCGGGTGGTGCTGGCGATGTTGGCGGCAGCCTTCTCCTCCGACGAGTACCGACGCGTCGTCGGCTTCCCAGATCCCTGATTCGACACCATGACTCCATGCTCGTTTCCAAGATCAGGAGTCTCCATCAAACTCAGGGTGCTTCAGTTCTTGTCGGCGAACGCGTTCACCGTCTACGTCATTCATCCCGCGATCCTGGTCGGTCTTGCGCTGATACTCCGGGACGTCACGGCTCCGGCGATCGCGGAGTTCGGCATTCTGTTCCTCCTGGCAGTACCGGCCTGCTGGCTACTCGCCGCCGCCGTGCGCACGATCCCGGGAGTCAAGAAGATCATGTGACAGGCTTCGCGGCTCCTCAATGCCCGGCGTCCTTCGCGACAGGGTGGCGAGGGCCGTCCGTGGCCGACCGCTGACACAGCGCCTGGCGGCCGGCCGTTCCCGCGGTTGTGCAATCGCCAAGACCGTACAGTGCTGATGTCGACCCCGTTACCGTCATGCGCCTGCTTGAGGGTAACGGGGTCGACACCGCGCATCCACTTCGATACACTTGTATCGTATTGGTGAAAGATGGGAGATGGGCTGTGGCGCGGGGGCGCGGTCGCGATCACGATGCGGTCAGGCAGGCGATAGTCGACGCAGCGGGCACGGCGGTCGAGCAGGGGGGCGTCGAGTCGCTGACGTTCCGTCGGGTCGCCGCTACCGCGGGCGTGTCCCCGGGACGGGTCCAGCACTACTTCACCGACCGCGCCAGGCTGGTGCAGGCCTGCTTCGATGCTGTGCAGGATAGGGCGCGTTCTCGTGTGGAGGCGACGCTCGCGAAAGTCGAGCCGAGCCCTGCGGAGGTGGTCGCGGCGATTCTGCGCACGATGATCCCGCGGAGTCCCGAGGACTTCAGAGATCTCCGTGTGGTCACCATGTTTGAGACTTTGGCGCTCACCGAGCCGGCGTTGGGGCGGGCACTGCTGGAGGGTCACACAGAGCTGCGCATGCTGCTGGTCGATCAGGTTGCGCTCGTCTTACGCGGGCCCGGTTCCGCGCTGGAAGCAGCCGGCATCACGTCCCCGGAGATGATCTCTGATGGATTGCTTGCGACGGCCGGCGGGCTCGCGAGTGATGTCCTGCACGGCCATCTCGGGGCCGACGAGGCACACCGGGTCCTAGACGCGGCGCTGGCCTGCGGGCTCGGCAAGAGCACGACTGACGACACGGAGGGCGGCCATGGCGGATGACTCCGAGGTCCTGCGGCCGCTGCGGCGCGGGGAGGGGCTGGTCCGGGGCCGTTTCGTGACCGAGCACGACGGGGCGACCTACGTCGTCGACGCTCACTACCTCGACCTGGACGAGCACATCCGCCTCTACCGGAACGGGCGACTCGTCGACACTGCTCGCGGGCGCGCCACGTTCCATCTCGGCGGTGGCGTACGGATCGAGGCCGCGGTCGCTAAGGCCGGCATGAAGTACGTCCGACTACGACAGGGCGAAGCCGGCGACACAGTGCAGCTTCCACCGGCCGACAGAACGGCCGAAGCATGGCGGGCGCGGATCGGTCACGCTCACCCCACCGCGAGCCGGGTCGTCGGCTGGATCTCGCTCGTCGTCCTACTCGCCGTGCTCGGGATCGAGCTTCCCCAGCTGATCAACCTCGCCGGGAACCTGACGCCGCTCATCGGACTGCCGTCGTTCGAGGTCCCGGCACTAACGCTATCGGGCTGGGCGAACCTGGCGCTCATCTTCCTGGCCGGAGCCGCCGGGCTCGAACGCAGCCTGAGCATGAAGTACAACCCCCTGCTCGACGACTGATCGGCTCGATGGGTCAGAACACTCATTCACGGCGCTTCAAAGACGATGATATCGGCGGCGTGGACTCTGCTCTCGACGCAGAGGGCGTCGGACAACGTCGAGACAGTGCTCGCTCTGCAGATCAGGGCCGACCGGTGCGGATGGTAAACGGCCATGGCCGCGAGCGGTTCCTGCCAGCCCTGGCCCGCACCCGCTCGATCTGATCGCCCACGGCTGCGGGACTGCCTCGTAGAGAGCCTCGACCTGCTCTGGTGCCGCCACGTCGTCGAGCTCATCCCGGTCCGCGTCGTGTCGAACGGGTTCCTGCTTCGGGACGGAAATGCGCGGCGCGGCCGGGATGACTCCGTCGCGAGCGGCCTGACGCAGGATCATCATGAGCACGACAAGCACCGGTCGGGTGACCTCGTTGAACTTGGACTTCGGGTTCAGCGGGGAGGGGATCGCGTCGAGCCGGTCGGTCATGACGCGGATGCGCGCTTCGTCGATTGCCCTCACTGGGGTGTCGCCGAGCTCGGGGATCAGGTAGCCGTCGACCTTGCTCTTGTAGGAACGCACCGTTCCCA
>DXDC01000121.1 GCA_019115685.1 Candidatus Agrococcus pullicola | reverse complement strand
CGTCACCGTCGAATCGCTCCGTGCGAGCCGTGAGGTGAGCGGTGAGTGTCACGCTCTAAGAGTGTAGTAGGGCACTGGGTCGCTGCCGGAGGATGCGCGGAGAAGGCAAGTATCGCACTGCCGGCTCCGCGCAGCTCGTGAAGCCCCTCGATCTCCGGGCAGCTCAGCAGTAGCCGGTACGGCGCAGCGACTGCAGCTTCGGGTCGAGGCGACTGCGCGAATCATCCCGAGGATGGATCCTCCGAGCGCATCATAGAACCCCGGTTCGGTGAGGGCTAGACTGGTGGGCGTGAGTGCCGCTGATCAGGAGAAGCAACCGGAAGATGTTGCTCGGATGTTCGACGACACAGCGAAACGCTACGACTTCATGAACACGCTCATGACCTTCGGTCAGGCGCAGCTGTGGCGCGTGCAGATGACGCGTGCGGTCGACCCGAAAACGGGCGAACGAATCCTGGATGTCGCGGCGGGAACGGGCGCGAGTGCGGCCCCGATGGCGAAGCAGGGGGCACTCGTCACTTGCCTTGATCTCTCGGAAGGCATGATCGAAGAAGGGCGCAGACGCCACCCGGATCTCGAGTTCGTGCACGGCTCGGCCGAGAAGCTGCCGTTCGAGGACGGAACGTTCGACGCCATCACGATCACCTTCGGCCTGCGCAACGTGCAGCAGCCGAAAGCCGCACTGGCGGAGTTCTACCGCGTCTTGAAGCCGGGTGGCCGCGTCGTCGTGTGCGAGTTCTCTCGCCCTCCGGTCAAATTCGTTCGCCGTGGCTACGACGCGTATATGAAGCTCGCGATCCCGGGCATGGCGAAACTCATGTCGTCGAACCCGGATTCCTACCAGTACCTCATCGACTCGATTCGCAGCTGGCCAGACCAGCAGACGTTGAGTCTATGGCTGCGTACCGCCGGATTCACCCGAGTTGCACACCGCAATCTGAGTATGGGCGTCGTCGCACTGCACCGCGGGCACAAGCCTCGCTCGCCCGAACTCAGTATGCCGTCCGTCCTGAAAGCGCGTGGCACCGACGAATGACGACAATCGCATCAGCCTTCGGCCTCTCTCGAGATCGATTTGCGCTACCCAACGAGCGTGCTGCCCTCGATCGACTCGAGCAGGGGCTCGAACGAGTCGAGGTTCGCCTCTCCGAGGTGCTGCGTTTCACCGATCCGGTTGCAGACTCCGTCGCCCGTTACCTCAAGGAAGCGGGCGGGAAGCGTGTGCGCCCCATGCTGCTCCTGCTCGCTGCGCAGCTGGGCGAGGGTGCGACCGATGAGGTCATCGATGCGGCCGCCGTCGTAGAGATCACGCACTTGGCGAGCCTGTATCACGACGACGTCATGGATGAGGCGGATGTCCGTCGCGGCGTGCCCTCCACGCATACGGTGTGGGGCAACTCGATTGCGATTCTCGCCGGTGACCTGCTGTTCTCGAGGGCAGCGTCCCTCACTGCTCCGCTCGGCGAGGACGTCGCGGAACTGCAGGCGCGCACCTTCGAGCGACTGTGCCTCGGCCAACTCTACGAAACGCTCGGCCCGCGCGATGCCGACCCCGTCGAGCATTACCTGCGCGTGCTTGCAGACAAGACCGGCTCGCTCATTGCGGCGGCAGCTGAGTTGGGAATCATCGTTTCGGGCGCGGATCCGAAGTACCGAGCTCCTATGCGCGAGTTCGGCGAAGCGATCGGTGTGGCGTTCCAGCTCGTTGACGATGTGATCGATTTGTCGAGCGACCCGAGCACCGGGAAATCCGCCGGAACGGACGTGCGTGCCGGCGTACCGACGATGCCGACGCTACTGCTCGACGGATTGGACGACTCGGCGTCCGTGAACCTGCGAGACAAGCTTTCGCACGGTGAGGCCGATGGGTTCACAGATGCGGTTGCCGAGCTCGAACAGCACCGCGTTACCGTGGAAACCCGACAGGTAGCGCTCGAATGGCAAGCCCGTGGGTTGGCAGCGCTGAAGGGTCTTCCTCGAGGCCCCGTTCGTCGCGGACTGGAAGAATTCGCGCGCAGCGTCGTCGACCGTCAAACGTAACGAGAGGAACCCGTGACCCCTATCCGAATCGCTGTGGTCGGCGCAGGGCCCGCCGGCATCTACGCCGCCGACATCCTCAAGAAGGCGACCGATCGGGATGTGCGAATCGATCTGTTCGAGGCGCTTCCCGCTCCGTACGGACTCGTCCGGTACGGAGTCGCGCCGGACCATCCCCGCATCAAAGCAATCGTCAATGCTCTGCGTGAGGTACTCGAAGCGGGCGTGGTCAGGCTGTTCGGCAATGTGCGGTTCGGCACCGACATCTGGCTCGACGATCTGAAGCGGCGGTATCACGCAGTGATTTTCGCTACCGGAGCGACGAAGGATGCGCCGCTGCAGATAGAGGGCGTTGACCTGGAAGGCAGTTTCGGTGCCGCTGAATTCGTTTCCTGGTACGACGGGCACCCGGATGTGTCGCGGGAGTGGCCGCTCGAGGCCGAGCAGATCGCAGTGCTGGGGAACGGCAACGTTGCGCTCGACGTTGCGCGCGTGCTCGCGAAGCACCCGGAAGACCTGCGTCCGACCGAGATCCCTGACAATGTCCTGACGAGTCTGGAGGCCTCACCGGTTACGGACGTGCACGTATTCGGACGCCGGGGGCCGCTCGGTGTGAAGTTCACGCCGCTCGAGCTTCGCGAGCTGGGCCAGCTGAACGACGTGGACATGATTCTCTACGACGAAGACTTCGACGTCGACACGGACGAAGAGGAGCTGAAGAAGAATAAGCAGATTCTCGTGATCTCGCGCGTGCTGAACCAGTGGCGCGAACGCAAAACCGGCGAGGCGAGCAGGCGACTGCACTTGCATTTCTGGTCGCGTCCCGTGGCGATCACGGGTGACGGCAAGGTCGAGTCGCTGAGAATCGAGCGAACGCGCCCCACAGAAGACGGAGGCATCGAAGGCACCGGCGAATACCGCGATCTGCCCATGCAGGCGGTGTACCGGGCGATCGGCTACTACTCGTCGCCACTCGATCAGGTGCCGTTCGACGAGGTGCACGGCGTCGTGCCGAACGAGGGCGGCCGCGTCGTCGACAGGGGAGAGCGGGTTCCGGGTCTCTATGCCACCGGCTGGATCAAGCGCGGGCCGGTCGGACTCATCGGCCACACGAAGTCGGATGCGAAGGAGACGATCGAGAATCTTCTCGCAGACGAGGACACCTGGTGGAGGCCGGAGGATCCGCGCGAAGCGTCGATCATCGAGCTCCTGCAGGAGCGCGGCATCGACTACACCGATGTCGAAGGCTGGATCCGGCTGGATGCGCACGAGCGTTCGCTCGGCAACCTCCAGGGCAGGGAGCGCATCAAGGTCGTGCCGCGCGACGAAATGATCGCCGTCTCCCGCGGGGAGTAGTTCCCTCTGGCAGGTTCCGAACTCGCTCAGCTGTGCAGGTCATCCCTGCTTTCGAGGGGAACACTTCTCGGTCGATGCATGGAATGAGCGCTCCCTCACGGTGTGTCGTCATGTATGGACCGAGAAGTGTGTCCGGAGCAAGGGGAACAAAGCGGTGGGGTTCAGCAGGCGGTGAGGTTGGCTACTGCTCCCGGGCCGCGTCGACAGCCGAACGGATGGTGTCCTGCAGCGAGCGCCGCATCCGCCAGTCCAGATCGCGGGCGGCGAGCGTGCCGTCGGCGACGATGGATGCCGGGTCGCCGGGTCGTCGCGGGCCCAGTTCTGCTGTTGTGCCGGGTGCTGCCGTTGCCAGGATCGCTTCCATGACCTCACGGGTGGAGGATCCGGTGCCGGAGCCGAGGTTGTAGACGCGTTCGACGGGCTCGCCGGTCTCGAGTCGTGCGGCTGCGGCGACGTGAGCGAGTGCGACATCCTGCACGTGCACGTAGTCGCGCACGTTCGTGCCGTCCGGTGTCGGATAGTCACTGCCGTTGATCACGGGGGTACGGCCCTCAGCCAGCGTTGCGAGCACCTTGGGTACGAGATTGTGCGGGCTCGTATCGCGAATCCGTCCCGTTGCTGAGCCGATGACGTTGAAATAGCGAAGCGCCACGGGTCGAAACACCTCGCCCGATAGCTCTGCCCTGCGCAGTTCGTTCCAGAGCAGCCACTCGCCGATCAGTTTGCTTTCTCCGTAGGGCGACTCGGGTGCGGGTGGCGTCGCCTCCGTGACCCGATCGACGTCGGGTGTTCCGTAGACGCCTGCGCTCGACGAGAACACGATGTTTTCGACCCCGCAGTCGCGCATCCGCGCCAGCAGCGTCACGGTGCCGGTGACGTTCTGCGTGTACGTGTGCAGGGGGTGCTTGACCGATTCGCCCGCGTACTTGTACCCGGCGAGATGGATGACGCCGTCGGTCGCCGAGAGCGCATCTTCGACGGCACTTCCGTCAAGGATGGATGCCCGCACGAGTCTCGCGCCCTCCGGTACGAAGGCGTCGTGGCCGCTGGCGAAGTTGTCGATGACGGTCACGTCGCGACCGGATTCGAGCAGCGCTTCGGCGACGTGCGCACCAATGTAGCCCGCGCCTCCCGTTACCAACCAACGTGTCATGTCTTCTCCTTTTCGGTCGGCTACTGCAGCGCGCTTGTCAGCCTGGCAACGTTGTCGAACACGCGCGTGATGGCCGGTCGGGCAAGCCAGGCGTCGAGCGTGAGCAGCTGCGAAGACCGGCGGTACTGATCCGTCACGCGATTGAGCTCGCGCACCATCTCGAGGCCTTCGGTGAGAATGGAGACTTCGAAGTTGAGCAGGAACGACCGCATATCGATGTTCGACGAGCCGATGATGGTCGCGTGGTCGTCGAAGATCATGTACTTCGTGTGCAGCACGGTCGGCTCCGAATACAGATAGATCTTCACGCCTGCCCGCAGCAATGCTTCGTAGTATGAGCGTTGGGCGTGGAAGGTCCAGAACTGATCGCCGATGGCACTTGCGTAGAGCTCAACGCGCACGCCCCGCATCGCAGCCGATGTGATCGCGTAGAGCATTGCATCATCCGGCACGAAGTAGGGGCTGACGATGATGAGCCGATCCTTCGCGGCGTGCACGAGTTCGGAGAACACGCGTAGGTTGACCTCGCCGGAGAATCCGGGGCCGCTCGGGATCAGGGAGGCTTCGATAGGGCCCGGCTGCTCCGGGTTCTCCTGCACGTCCAGCAGCTCGTCGGCCTCAACCCACCAGTCCGACATGAAGAGCGCATCCAGCTCCGTCACGAGCGGCCCTCGCACTTCGACCCAGAGATCGCGCCAGACGAGCCCGCGGCGAATGTTCTTCTTCCACAGGTACGAGGGGTCGATCAGGTTCAGCGAACCTACGAACCCTACGCGGCCGTCGACGACGAGGAGCTTCCGGTGATTTCGAAGATCCATGCGCTGCCATTGGCCGCGCCAGGGGCGAAGCGGCATCATGTAGTGCAGCTCGGCCCCCATGGCCGCGAGTCTGGCCTCCGTCTCTTTGCGGCGCGGGTACCGGATCGCTGTTACGTGGTCGATGAGCACGCGCACCTGTACTCCGCGCTCCCTTGCCCTGGCGAGCGCATCGAAGAACCGGCGGGTTCTGGTCGACTCCACGAGCAAGTAGAACTGCGCGTGAACGCGGCTTTTCGCTCCGTCGATCGCGCGCACCATGGCGTCGATCTGGTCTTCGAACTCGCCTATGACCGTGATCTCGTTGCCCGCGACGTGGGGCATAGCGGTCAAGCGTCTATTCATGCTGATGATGCCCGGCAGCCACTTCGCGGTACGGTTCGCGTCCGCGGCGTCTTCCACATCGCCGACGCGCTGGGCGACGAGCTGACGAATCTCCCTCATCTTGTTGCGGCGTCGCTTCGGCAGGCGCGTGTTCCCGAGCACGCTGAAGATGATCCAGCCGATGAACGGGTTGATCATGATGAGCAGCAGCCACGCGACGGCAGCGGCGGGTCGTCGGTTGTACGGGATGACCACGAGCGCGACGACACGGAGGATGACGTCGGCCGTGAGGATGATCGCGCCCAGGACGCTGCTTCCCGCCAGCGTGATGGGCAGAAAATCCACTGTGCTGCTCTTGGGGCCCGTTATCGGAAGTTGATGAACTGCAGATCGATCTCGAAGTCTTCACCCTTGAGTAGGCGGATCGTTGACTGCAGATCGTCGCGGCTCTTCGACTGCACGCGTAGCTCGTCGCCCTGAATCTGGCTCTTCACCGACTTCGGCGCCTGTTCTCGGATCACCTTGGCGATCTTCTTCGCGTTCTCGCTCGAGATGCCGTTCTTGAGCCCGATCTCGATCCGGAACTCCTTGCCGCTGGGGTACGGGTCGCCGATGTCGAGCATCTTCAGATCGATGCCTCGCTTGATGAACTTTGACTGCACGACGTCGAGCACCGCGCGCACGCGTTCTTCTGTGCTGGCTTTGAGGAGCACCTGTTCGCCTTGCCAGGAGACGTCGGCACCGATGCCCTTGAAGTCGTACCGCTGGTCGACCTCCTTGCGCGCCTGGTTGACCGCGTTGTCGGCCTCCATTCGGTCGACCTTGCTGACGATGTCAAACGATGAAACTGCCATGAGCCCATGCTAGCCGTCGGCGGACGTGCAGTTACTGAAACCTCTGACGACACTCTCCGGTTCACGAAAAACTGACGTATCTCGAAAAACGGACAGACGGGTCAGTGTTTCGTTGTGGGCGGTGGATTCGTCGGTTCTTCGTGCATCGGCACGCTCGGCCCCGGTAAGGCTCAGCGGTTGTCGTGTTTACGATGAAGTCATGAGTTTTCACGACAACCCGGTTTTGCAGAACGACTTCGTGCGCCTGGAGCCATTGACGATGGAGCACGCCGAGGGCATTCGGGATGCGGTGCGCGACGGTGAGCTTTGGAAGGCTTGGTACACGTTCCCTCCCAGGCCCGAAGAGGTCGAAGCGGATATCGAGCGACGGTTCTCGCTGCATACGCAGGGAACAATGGCGCCATGGACGATCGTGGATCGCGCATCCGACCGCATTGTCGGGCAGACCACGTTCATGAACATCAATGCGCTGAACCGTCGCGTCGAAATCGGTTCGACCTGGCTTGCCGCTTCGACGCACGGTACGAAGGTCAACCCTGCCGCGAAGCTTCTGCTGCTGACGCGAGCTTTCGAAGAGCTCGACTGCATCGCGGTGGAGTTCCGCACGCACTGGCACAACCGCCAGTCTCGGGCCGGCATCGAGAAGCTCGGAGCAAAGCTGGACGGCGTGCTGCGCAACCACGAGATCATGACTGGGGGCCAGATGCGCGACACCGCGGTGTATTCGATTCTGCCCGGGGAGTGGCCGACCGTGAAGCTCGGCCTCGAGCATCGACTCGAAGGCTGACGCCGACGGTCTCGTTCGCGCAGGCGCTTCCGCGTCGTGCTTGAAAAACGCGGTTTCCCCGAAAGACCGACAATCGGTCGGTTTCTCGAGCACAAAGTGCGGTGTCTCGATCTTTCGTGCACGCGGAGGAAGGGATGCCGGGGAACTTCGTCTCGACCGCTCCAGTCACGAGTTGCTTGCATTGGTGGCGCCACGGCCATAGACCAAGCGTGTTGCATGCCGCTGGGGTGGGCGCATCCGCCGCCCATGCCAAAGTGCGGGAAACAACCTAGGCTGTGCTCATGCAGCAGCGTCACTCCACGTCACGGGCGATGCGTGCGGGGGCAACCACGCGGGGCCCGGTCGCTGCGCTTACGGCTACTGTCGCGCTGGGCATCGCGATCTTCTTCTCGCTGTATTCGTTCTTGCCCGTGACTCGGCCCGAGTCGCCTGAACTGAGCAGCCTCTTCCTCGGCACCATGATGGCGTTCGTCATGGGAGTCCAGGTATTCGCCCCCGTGCTCGTCCGCAAATTCACCCTGCGTGTCGTGCTCGGGGCCTCCGTGAGTCTGCTCGGTGCCGGCGCGCTCGCGACTGCCCTATCGAGTGAACTCTTGGGGCTGCTTGTCGGAGCTGTCGCGGGAGGAGCGGGGTTCGGCATCCTGGTCGTCGCTGGAGCACAGGGGGTCGCCCTCTTAGTGCCGCCGGAGTCGCTGGGTCGAGCTTTGGGCCTTTACGGTCTGATCACGATGGCGGCTGCAGCGGTAGGAGCGCCAGCTGGAGTGCAACTTGCCGTCGCGTTCTCGCCCACTGCGTTTGGTATCTGCGCGTTGATCGTCGGTGTTGTGGGAGCATCGCTTGCCTTTGGCGTGCCGATTGGGATCGAACGGAAGCCCGAGCCAGTGCCGGCAACGGATGCGGATGCGCGCGACCGTGTTGAAGGCTGTGAGCGGGTCATCTCAGCTCCCGTGCACGCAGTCACCCCCGGTGTACCGTGGGCGGTCCTGGTGTTCCTGTTGCTCGGTGTTGTGATGCTTTCGCACGGCCTCACGAGTCTGCCCGCCCTCGCTGCCGCGTCGGTCAATCCCGCGTTGCTGCTGTTCGGTGTGCAGGCGGCGAACGCGGTAGGGCGCTGGCTCGGAGGAGAGCTCGACGGCAGGATTCCTGCGAGTACGACGGCCCTTACCGGGGCGATCGCTGTCGTCGTCGGTGGAACAACAGGGGTACTTCTTGCCGGCACGATCCCGGCTCTTTCCGCAGCCGTTCTCGTCGGGGCAGGAGCGGGAATCATCCAGACCGTCACCTTGCACACGACGATGCAGCGAATGGATGCGGGCCGCGCGTCGGTCGTTTGGAATCTCGCCGTCGACGGAGGGCTGTGGGCGGGAGGGGTGCTGTGGGGGTTAGCGCTCGCGTACGGCCTCGTGCCCGTCAGTGTGCTGTCGCTAAGTGCTCTGGTGGTTGTCACCGGTGCATTGGTGGCGTGGGCTATTCGGCGCCGGACCGTTTGATCGCGGCCACCCGCTTGCACTGCACGGTAGGCTCCCTTCTGTTGAGATCACAAGGAGCGATCTATGTCTCACGATGGACCATCGACCGTCGTGCACAAAGTGCACCACGCTTGCGTGATCATCGAGCATGGCGGATCTCGTCTGCTGATCGACCCGGGCGAATTGGTGCAGCCGCCTGATCTGGGTGCCATAGACGCTGTCCTGTTTACGCACGGGCATTACGATCACTTTGCGGCTACCGTCCTCGATGATGCTCTTGCAAGAGGCATCCCGGTCTGGGCTCCCGCAGACGTCCTTGCCGGTTGCGCCGAGCACCCGTTACTGCGAGAGGCGGTTTCTGGGCAGTCGTTCGTCGTAGACGGAGTCAAGGTTGCGGTCAGCGGTGATAGACATGCAGACGTGCACCCGGAAATTGCCGGGCCTATGAACCGTGCCTATCTGATTGCCGATGAAGTACTGGTGACCGGCGACGCTCACCCCGTAGTACAGGGAGTTTGCAAAACACTTGTGACTCCGATCGATGCACCGTGGTTGCGAGCCGTGGATTTGCTGCGGTACGTGCGTGACATTCGGCCAACGCGCGTACTGGGCATTCACGACGGGCTGCTGAACAAGGCGGGATTGCAGGTTGCCGCCAGCGTTGCCGCATCGCTTGAAGCAGAGGGTGTGACCGAGTCAAAGGTGCTGGCAGATGGGGAGTCGGTGCGGCTGGCGTGACGGGGCCACTTTTCGTGTTCCGGCCGCACGGACGAACGAGCTGCCAACGCAAAACGCCCGCAACAGCGGGCGTTTTCCTTTGGTGGCGTTCGGGATTCCGCGTCTGCTCTGCGGGCATCCGCATCTGTTCGCCTGAGCACGCCCTACGGGTTCGAATCCCTCACCCGCCACGCGAAAGGGCTCCGCGACGCGGAGCCCTTTCGAAAATGTGGCGAGTGAGGGATTCGAACCCCCGAAGTCGTAGACAGCTGATTTACAGTCAGATCCCTTTGGCCGCTTGGGTAACTCGCCGTTCGCTGCAAAGCAGCAACAGCCAGAATACACAAACCGAAGCCCTGAGGAGAAACCGAGCCGCCAGCATCCCGCCCGCGGCCTCCGGGCTCGGGTAGTTTGGAAGCGTGACCGAACTGTTGAGCATCGCAAAAGACACGGCGACAAGAGCCGCCGACCTCGCTTTCCAACGACGCAGTGAAGGCGTTGAGATCGCGGCAACGAAGTCGAGTATCACCGACGTCGTGACGGCAGCCGACCGCGAAGTCGAACAGCTTGTTCTCGGCCTCCTGCACGAACAGCGTCCCGACGACGGCATTCTCGGCGAAGAAGGTGCATCGGTGGAGGGCACTTCCGGCATCACGTGGGTTGTCGATCCAATCGACGGGACCGTCAACTACCTCTACGGCATCGGCACCTACGCTGTGTCGATCGCGGCGGTCGAAGGCGAGCACCAACTCGATCGACTGCACCCATCCCAATGGAGAGGGCTCGCAGGCGTGGTCGTCGACCCCACGAGCGGCACGGTGTTCACGGGCGCAGCAGGGCAGGGCGCACACCGGAACGGTGCCCCCATCCGGGCATCGGAGCAGACGTCGCTGCAGCACTCACTCGTCGCCACCGGCTTCGGATACGCACGTGAACGCCGGGCCAGCCAGGCGGAATCGTTCGCCCAGATCATCACCGAAATTCGCGACATTCGCCGGATCGGGTCAGCAGCGCTCGATATCACCGGCTGCGCAGCCGGTACACTCGACGCCTATTTCGAGAAAGGCCCCAAGGCTTGGGACTTAGCTGCTGGGATCCTCATCGCAGAGGAAGCGGGATGCGCAACCCGGGTCGAGGGGGTAGGAGGCGATCTGTTCGCGGCGGTCGCTGCTCCGGCAATAGCCACCGAATTCTTTGCATTGCTTAAGAACGCCGACGCAGCCAGCGCATAAACCTTGTCTCGCTGTTATCAAGCTGTTATATTCGATGGTCTGCGTGCAGTGCAGTTTGGCATGTCCCGCCAAGCACTGGTTGGATAGATTAGTCGGAAGAAAGGTGCCACCTCGTGACTGAAGTCGAATTCGATCCCTCGGGGGAACGAACGACTTCAACGACGAGTCGACGCGCACTGCGAGAAGCCGAGCAGCTTCGCCGCGCAGCAGCGAACAAGCCCCTCTCGCGCCGCGAGCTTCGCGAGCAGCAGCGTCGCGAAGCGGAGAGCGACTATAGCTCTTCGGTAGACGCACCGGCCCAGCCCGCTACTCCGGAGCCTGCAGCAGCGCCGGCAGAAAAGCGGGTTCTTTCACGTCGAGCCGCGCGACTCGCTGCCGCAGCTTCCGTGCAGGCGCCCGTCCGCGATGGGGCCCGAGTACGTGAAGCAACCCCCACAGCCATTCCGGAAGCCGCGGCCGAGCCGAGTACACGGGCTTCGTGGTCGCTCTCGGAGGAGGCAGAACGCGCAGGAGAAACTCCCCTCGGTCCGAACTCGAATGATCAGCGGGAAGCGGCTGACGAAGAAGCGCGTCCGGTACCGGCCACTGTTGCTGACGAAACGGATGCCGCACGCCCCGTGCTCAGCGCCAACTCGCTCTTCGCGTATGACGAGGTCGAGGTTGCTGAAACAACGACGCACCCGGTGTCCAGGGCCATTCCGCTACGCCCGGACGCCAAGCCCGAGCAGTGCGCGGCTGCTCCCGCCGTTGCGAACACTGCGGAAACCGCGCCGACTCCAGTCGTAGTCGATCAGGCTGACACACAGCCGCAGCCAAGGCTCGAAACGAGTGCGAAGCCGGCCGAGAAGAAGGCCGACCCCGAACAGATCCTTCGCACGCGCGCTACGACGCTGCGAGGCAAACGCACCTCGAACGCTCCTGCCCCCGCGGCAACGCATCCGCCGACGAAGTCGCGCAGGAAGCGCGGCGCCGTGGCCGTTCGAAAGCTCGCAGCAGGCGGTATTCTCCTGGTAGCGAGTGCTTTCGTGATCGCTACGAGTGTTCCGGCTCAGGCTTTCTTCGGAGGCGGTT
>DXDC01000120.1 GCA_019115685.1 Candidatus Agrococcus pullicola | reverse complement strand
GGGCAAGCCGCTGTTCATCATCGCCGAGGACGTCGAGGGCGAGGCCCTGGCGGTGCTCATCGTCAACTCGAAGATCTCGAACATCAAAGACCTGCTGCCGATCGTCGACAAGGTCATCCAGTCGGGCAAGCAGCTGCTGATCATCGCCGAGGACGTCGACGGCGAGGCGCTCGCGACGCTCGTCGTGAACAAGATCCGCGGCATCTTCAAGTCGGTCGCCGTCAAGGCTCCCGGCTTCGGCGACCGTCGCAAGGCGATGCTCGCCGACATGGCCATCCTCACGGGCGGCCAGGTCATCAGCGAAGAGGTCGGTCTCAAGCTCGAGAACACGACCCTCGACATGCTGGGCCGTGCCCGCAAGGTCGTCATCACCAAGGACGAGACCACGATCGTCGAGGGCGCTGGCGAAGCCGACGCAATCGCCGGACGCGTGCGTCAGATCCGTCAGGAGATCGAGTCGACCGACAGCGACTACGACCGTGAGAAGCTCCAGGAGCGCCTCGCGAAGCTCGCCGGTGGCGTCGCCGTCATCAAGGCGGGTGCTGCAACCGAGGTTGAGCTCAAGGAGCGCAAGCACCGCATCGAGGATGCCGTCCGCAACGCGAAGGCAGCCGTTGAAGAGGGCATCGTCCCAGGTGGTGGCGTTGCGCTGATCCAGGCTGCTGCCGATGTCTTCGACAGCCTCGAGCTCGACGGTGATGAGGCGACCGGCGCTGCAATCGTCAAGGTCGCAGTCAACTCGCCGCTCAAGCAGATCGCTCTCAACGCAGGCCTCGAGCCGGGTGTCGTCGCCGAGCGCGTTCGCGGCCTGGAGCTGGGTCACGGACTCAACGCAGCAAGCGGCGAGTACGTGAACATGCTCGACGCCGGCATCAACGACCCGGTCAAGGTGACCCGTTCGGCGCTGGAGAACGCGTCGTCGATCGCAGGTCTCTTCCTCACGACCGAGGCCGTCGTCGCCGACAAGCCCGAGAAGAACGCACCGGCTCCTGCCGGTGACCCGACCGGTGGCATGGACTTCTAAGTCACCGCACGGTATTCGAAGAACCCCGCACCCTCGGGTGCGGGGTTCTTCGCGTTCAACACCGGAACAACTTGTGGTTCGCGGTCTCGACTTCCAGGTACTGGGCTCCGGCCATCTCGAGCGCCTGATTGATCTGCTGCAACGACTCATCGACGCGTCGTTGCGTCACGTGCCAGTTCTCGGCGACGGACTGAAACGCATTGGATGCGCCACCCTGCCAAGTCTGCTGCAGACCCTGCAGCTGCGCTTGCATCGCTTGCACCTCGTTTGTGATGCGCCCCGATGTTGCGCGCACATTGTTCGCGGCGGCGCTGATCTGATCGATGTCCACCATGAATCGTGACATGATTTCCTCTCCTTCGTTCTGCGTGCGCTAGACAATACGCACGCAGCGACCGAGAGCGTCGAACGAGAATTCAGCGTTGTGGATTACGGCCCGAAGTTGTCGTCTGTTCGGCGCGGATTCGACCCGCCAGCTCAGAAAGAGCGTTCTCGTCGGCAAGGGGTAGCGCGATACGGAACGTGGCGCCGCCGCCCTCCGTTTCCACGACATCGACACGGCCGTGATGCGTATGCACGATGCTCGCCACGATCGCGAGCCCGAGCCCAGAACCGCCCGTTTCACGAGCACGCGACTTGTCGGTGCGATAGAAGCGCTCGAAGATCTTCGAGCGCAGTTGCTCCGGGATGCCGGGTCCGTAGTCGATCACGTGGATAACGGCCTCCCGCCGCTGCCAGGACACGCCGAGGCCCAGGTCGATTGCGGTGCCCGCGGGCGTGTAGCGCAGCGCGTTGGTGATGAGGTTGGCGATGACCTGCCGTATCGCGTTCTCGTCGCCGATGACGACCGCGGGCGGCATAACGGGGGGAGGTGGGAACACCTGATCGATCTTCTCGGCGGTGTCCGGATCGATCACGCTGCTGGCTTCGGGAGCGACTTCGATGAACCGGAAGATGCGGTCTGGTGCCTGTGCTCTCGCATCCGACGTCGCCTGTGCGACGATCGGCACGAGGTCTACCGACTTCTGCTGCAACGGGCGTTTTTCGTCGAGCCGCGCAAGCGTCAACAGATCTTCGACAAGTCTCGCCATGCGCTTTGCTTCGCTCTCGATACGATCCATGGCGCTTGCGACGTCCTCGGGGGTCTGAATCGCGCCCATCCGGTACAGTTCGGCATAGCCGCGCACGGTCACGAGGGGAGTGCGGAGCTCGTGGGACGCGTCGCCGATGAACTCGCGCATCTTCGCAACTGTGCCGTCGCGTTCCTTGATCGCCTCCTGGATGTTGCCGAGCATGACGTTGAGAGACGAGTTGAGTCGAACCACTTCCTGTGCCGAATCGGAGCTGTCCTCGATGCGCTGCTCGTAGTCGCCTTCGGCGAACTGCTCAGCCGTTGTGGCGACGCGACGGAGACCCCGTAGTGCGCTCTCGGCGAGTACGCGAGTCAGTGCGGCGCCCAAGATCAGGGAGATCACGGAGAAGCCTGTGTAGATCAGCGAGAACGCGTGCGACGAATAGCGTACGCCTTCGAGGCTCGCAGCAATCACAAGAATGCCGATGTTGTTCGTGCCCGTCATGGTGATGGGGCGCGCAACGACTCGCCACTCCGTCGAGTCGAGTTGGTTCGGCACCGTGAACGGGGCGTCCTGGCTGGCGACGAACGGCAGCGTTACGCGCGTCAGGTCGGGCTGCGCCCCCGTTTCCGGTCGGTTCGAGCACAACGCGTCACCCTGCGGGCTCAGTACTGCGAGTACGTACGAGTTCGGCACCGACTGGTCGAACTCGCAGGTGCCTTCGACGTCGGAGGGCGCGACATCGCTGAAGTTGAAGCCGAGCAGTGCGTTCTCAAGGTCATCGTCCACCTGCCGCACAAGCGTGTCCCGCAGGATGCTGACGGTGCCGATGCCTGCCACGACGAGCCCGAAGGTCATGATCACGACGATCAGGATCGAGATCCGGGTCGCGAGCGTCAGGCCTCCAAGCAGACGTCCGAACGCGGCGAACACGCTAGGTTCCTCGCGGGCAGCAGACGGTGCAGTCCTGCTCGGTGCACGCACCGCCGGATGCAGGCGTGCGCTTTCGAAGCACGCGCGGGGTCTCGCTCGGCACGGTAACCGAACTGCGCTTTCGAGTCACTACGCCCTAACTATTTGCGTTCTACGAAGACTTTGGTGTCTTCAGCATGTATCCGAAGCCGCGCTTCGTGATGATCATGGGCTCATCGGTCTTGCTGTCGATTTTGCGTCGCAGGTAGGAAATGTACGATTCGACGATACCGACATCACCGTTGAAATCGTACTCCCACACGTGGTCGAGAATCTGCGTCTTCGACAGCACGCGATTACTGTTGAGCATGAGGTAGCGAAGCAGCTTGAATTCGGTGGGGGAGAGCTCGATGCCTTCGCCGGCCACCTCAACCTCGTGGGTGTCCTGGTTCATGGTGACGGGGCCGACTTCGAGGGTGACGTCGTCCGTTTCGGCCATCGTACGGCGCAGAATCGCCTTGATGCGCGCGATGATCTCGTCGAGCGAGAACGGCTTCGTGACGTAGTCGTCGCCACCGACCGTCAGGCCGGTCACCTTGTCTTCCGTGTCGTCCTTGGCGGTCAGGAAAAGGATCGGCGCTGTGAAGTTGGAGGCTCGGAGTCGCTTCGTAACGCTGAAACCGTTCATATCGGGCAGCATGACATCGAGCAGGATCAGGTCGGGCTCATCTTCGAGCACGGCGGAGATCGCTGGAGCGCCGGCGCCGGCGGCTCGGACGTCGTAGCCAGCGAAGCGGAGGGAGGTGGTCAGCAGGTCGCGGATGTGCGGTTCGTCATCGACGACGAGAATCTTTGGCTTGGTATCGCTCATAGGTCCATCTTCTGATCATTCCCTGATCACTTCCTGAGAGCCAGTTTGGCGGTCTCGGATGTGTCGCAAAGCAGGAGCAGTCACCGCGCCGGCGGATGCCGCAGGTGCGGGAGAGGAAGGAGCGTGCGGCTAGAGCACGGTGGCGTCGATGATCTCGTACGAGTATCCCTGTTCCGCAAGGAAGCGTTGCCGGGAGAGCGCAAAGTCCTGGTCCACGGTATCCCGCGCGACGAGCGTGTAGAACTTCGCCGTATTGCCCGACTCCTTGGGGCGGAGCAGACGGCCCAGTCGCTGCGCTTCCTCCTGGCGCGACCCGAAGGATCCGGAGATCTGGATGGCGACGGACGCCTCCGGGAGGTCGACCGAGAAGTTCGCGACCTTCGAGACCACGAGCGTCTGCTGCCGTCCTTCGCGGAACTCCTTGAAGAGTCGTTCGCGCTCCGCTTCGGGAGTCTGCCCAGTAATGAGCGGGACGTCGAGCGCGCTCGCGATCTCTTCGAGCTGGTCGATGTACTGCCCGATCAC
>DXDC01000119.1 GCA_019115685.1 Candidatus Agrococcus pullicola | reverse complement strand
CAGCGCGTCATGATCGCCATGGCGCTCGCCTGCGATCCCGATCTCATCATCGCCGACGAGGCGACCACAGCGCTCGATGTCATGGTGCAGGCGCAGATCCTGACGTTGCTGCAGGACCTCGTGAGTCAAAGAAATGCCGGGCTCATCATGATCAGCCACGACCTTTCGGTCCTGGCTGACGTGTGCGACCGCACGATGGTGATGTACGCGGGGAAAGTTGTTGAGACCGGTGACGCGACGAGCCTGTTCGACGCGCCGCGGCATCCCTACAGCGACGCGCTGGGCGCCGCGTTTCCCGTCATCGGCGACCCCGCCGCCCGGAACAACCCGCGTGGGCTTGCGGGGGACCCCCCAGTGCCCGGGCAGATTCCGTCGGGCTGCAGTTTTCATCCGCGCTGTCCGGTCGCGAGACCGGAGTGCGCCGAGCAGGAGCCCGAACTGTTGGAAGTTGCGGTGCTCGGCGAAAGCGGCGCTGCCGAGCTCGAGGACGCGGGCGGTCCTCGCCTGAGCGCGTGCCTTGTCGCGCAGAGCGGAGAGTCGATTCGTTTCACGCGCACACCAGCGTCAGAAATGCCCCAGGAGGGAGCCCGATGAACAAGAGAGCAGACGGCGCCGCTGTCGGTGATGCACGGCTTGTAGCCAAGGACCTCGACGTCACGTTCTCGCTCCCTGGCTCTCGTCAGGCGCACGCGGTCGACGGAGTGAATCTCGAAGTCGGCGCAGGGGAGATCGTTGCGCTGGCGGGTGAGTCCGGTTGCGGAAAGACGACCCTGGCGCGCACGCTGCTCGGACTCGAGCAGCCGACGGCCGGCAGCGTCACCTTCAATGGCGAACCGCTGGGGCGCTCGACGAGAGCGCTACGGAAGTTCAGGCGCCAGGTGCAGATGATCCTGCAGGATCCCGCGGGAGCGCTGAACCCGCGGCAGACCGTTTACGAGGCGGTTGCGGAAGGGTTGAGAATCCACGGGATCGAGGGGAGCAACGAGGCCGAACAGGTCATGGAGGCGCTCTCGCAGGCCGGTCTCCGGCCACCGGAGCGCTTCCTGATGAACTACCCCTACGAGCTCTCGGGCGGTCAGCGGCAGCGTGTCGTGATCGCGGGTGCGCTGGCACTTGCGCCCAAAATCCTCGTGGCGGACGAACCCGTTGCGTCCCTCGACGCATCCGTACGCGGGGAGATTCTTGCGCTGCTGCAGAAGTTGCGCGACGAATTCGGGTTGGGCGCACTGGTCGTCACCCACGACCTCGGGTTGGCCTGGAACATCGCGGACCGCATCGCCGTCATGTATCTGGGGCGAATCGTCGAGCAGGGGCCCGTGGAGCAGGTGCTGAAGGACCCGCAGCACCCGTACACGCGCGCGCTCGTATCGGTGCTGCCGGAATCGCCGCTGGCCGACGAGGCGGTCGTGCTTTCGGGGGAGGCTCCCGACGCGTCGAGCATCCCCGGCGGCTGCCGCTTTCACCCTCGTTGTCCGATCGTCGCGGACGGTCGTGCCGCAGAGGCGGGCATCGAGGAGCAGTGCAAGAGCCAGAAGCTGCAGATCCTCACGTCGAAGCCCGACCAGTGGCAGGTCGCCTGCCACTACGCTGCGACGCGTGAACTCGAGGGCGTGCAGCCGGCCGGAGCTGAGTCTGAGAGCAGGGGCTGACAGGAGAACGGGATGCAAGCAGAAATCGAGAGCTTGGACCTCGACAATCCGCGGTCTTTGCACGTGCTCGTCAATAAGCTGCGGCCGCTGCGGCCGCTTCGGTGGGAACCCAGAGACCTCGTCATGCCCGCAGGTATCGAGAACACGAACGGGCAACCGATCCGTGCGGCGGCGGCGGAGGCTCTCGAGCGGATGTTCGCTGCGGCATCCGAAGACGGACTTCCGTTTCTGATCACGAGCGGTTATCGCAGTTTCGAGAAACAGGAGTCCCTCTTCAAGGGCTATTCGCAACGAGACGGCGTGGCGGCAGCGGAGACGTATTCGGCCAGGCCGGGGCACTCCGAGCACCAGACCGGGCTAGCCGTGGACCTCGACGACGGGTCGGGGTTCGCGTTCAAGAGCGAGTTCGGCGAAACGCGCACTGGCCTCTGGCTGCGGAAGCACTGCGCGGAGTTCGGTTTCCTGCTGCGCTATGACCGGGGCGAGCAACCCGTCGTCGGTTACATCTACGAACCTTGGCACTTCCGGTACCTCGGCACCGAGATCACGCTCGACATGCGCCAGCGGGGCATTGCGAACTACGAAGACTACGTCGAGGCGGAGGCGGCTCCCGACTACGCTCCCTAGAGCTCTGTCAGCACCGCGGTGAGGAGGTTGATGCGCTCCTGCATCGTCGACGCAACGATGTGTTCATCGAGCGCGTGAGCACCGCCTCCGAGCGGGCCGAAACCGTCGATCGTCGGGATTCCGAGGCTGCCGATGAGGTTCGTGTCACCGGCTCCTGCCGCGGGGCGGTGCGCGACGTTCTGGCCGATCGATGCGCCGACCGAACTGATGGCGTCGGCCAGCGCTTTGTCGGCCTCGGACGCAAGCCAGGCAGGCCTACTGGACAGCGTTTCGACTTCGACCGTAGCTCCTTTGCGAATCGGCTCAAGCGCCTGCAGGCGCGACAGTACGGCGTGCTCCGACTCCGATTCGATGAACCGTAGCCCGATCTCGGCGGTAGCTCGCTCCGGCACGACGTTAGCGCGGCTCCCGCCGGATATCACTCCCACGTTCGAGAGAACGGGGGAGGGGAGCGCAGGGTCGCTCGTAAAGGATCGCACATCGGTGAGCTGATCGACGAGTTCATCGATAGCGGAGATGCCGTTCTCGGGGTCGAGGGCGGCGTGAGCGGAACGGCCCTGCACCCGCACCACGATGCGGGTGCTGCCTCGACGGCCGAGTTTGAGTGCACCGTCGGGGTGCGGAGATTCAAACCCGATCGCGGCACGGCAGCCCGAGGCTGCCTCTTTGATCATGTCGCGGGTCGACGGTGAGCCGATCTCCTCATCGCAGTTCAGCACGATGCGCACAGCGTTTCGAGACCGCTGCTGCAATTGGCGAAGCGCAGCGCACATGACGACGATGCCGCTCTTCATGTCGTAGACACCCGGACCCCGAATGATTCCGTCGCGCTCCGACCACGGTAGTTCCGATGCCAGCGTTCCTGTCGGCCACACGGTGTCGGTGTGGCCGACGAGGAGGATCGGGTCCCCCACGCCTTCGAAGTCGGCAACGAGGCTGGTGCCGGCATCCGTTGCAACGGACTGAATCTTTCCGCCGAGCGACTCGAGTCGCTTCGCGATGATACCTGCGATGCGTCTGCTGGCTTCGGCATCGAGCGACGGGGTTTCGAGTTCGACAAGTTCGCGGAGAAAGACGAGATCCGGTTCGAGACCGGGCACCGTGCCGGTGGAAAAGTTCATAGTTTATGAAACGTATCCTACTGCACCTATCCGTGCAAGCACTGGATCAGTAGGTCAGTGACCCGCAAGGGGTCAGTGATAAGAATCATATAAACTCTAAGCGCGACCTTCCTTCTCGTTCGTGGGCGGTCGATCGAGCGGCACCGGGCATCTCACGGGCAGGCAGCTCAAAGCCGGCCGCCACGAGCTGTCAGCACGGCTCTGCCACGCGGTGTACTCGAGAACATGTCGATCGTGCGCAGTAGCCCGTCTGCCGAGCCCGTGAATCCGAACGCGACCGTGTTCGGCTCGAGCTTCACTCCCTCGGAGAGCGGACCGATGTGCAGTGGGTCGAATCCGAAGTCGTCGACGATGCGATCGACGACTCCGACGGCAGCTTCGTCGTCTCCCGCGATCGCGATCGCGTTGCGCTGAGGGTCGCCGGGTTCAGCCCAGAGTTCGTCGACATCGTGATACCCCATGTGGTTGAACGCCTTGACGACGTGCGAGTCGGGTAGCCTCGCCTGGACGATCTCGCTGGTGGACGTCGTGGGGTCGTTCAGGTCCTCGCGCGGGCCGTCGGCCTCCAGCCAGTGGTTCATGGCGTCGATGACGACCTTGCCGCGCAGAGCTTCGAACGGAATGTTGTCGAGCGCGCCGATCGGGATCGCCAGAATCACGACATCCGATCGCTGGGTTACCGTCTCTTTCGTATCGACGTCGACGCCCGGGACGGTCGCCGTCAGATGTGCGCGGATTGTCTCGGGAGCGCCCGAGCCGGCAATGAGGATTCGGTATCCGGCGGCTGTGCCGCGTGCGGCGAGCACGGTGCCGAGCTTGCCGGCCCCGAGGATGCCAATGACCGGCTTGGACATCGCGCTGTTGCTCGTCATCTCGTTGATCCCGGCCTTTTCTCGGTCAATACCGACAGTCAAGACGATTATGTGCTTGAGTCACCGTATAGACCGAGATTTGGCAGACGCAAGGCAAGGGTCGGTACGGATGGGGTTTCGAGGGCTCAGAGGAGCGCATGCTCAGCGATGTAGTTGCGCAGCGCTCGCTCGTCGTTGGTCATTTCGACCACACGCTGCTCGGCGCTCAGCAGGTACCGCAAGTGCTCGGGGATCTCCGGTTCCTCACCGGTCGCCTCGACCACGATCTCGCGGAACTTCGCGGGCTTCGCGGTCTCGAGCACGAGCATCGGTACACCGTCTTCGAGGTGCTCGCGCGCGACCTTGACACCATCGGCGGTGTGCGGGTCGATGAGCACGCCGTGGTCTTCGAACGTCTCGCGGATCGTGGCGACGCGGTCGTCGTGGGTGCTGGACCCGCTCACAAAGCCGTATGTCTCGCGCAGCGCATCCTTGTGGTCGCTGAAATCGAGTTCGCCGCTCGCATCCAGAATCGCCCACGCCTCGCGCAGGCGCAGCCCATCGCGGCCGACGAGGTCGAAGATGAAGCGCTCGAGATTCGAGGCTTTCGAGATGTCCATCGACGGGCTGCTCGTGAGATAGGTGTTCTCGCTCGTGCGCGGTCGGTAAACGCCGGTGCGGAAGAACTCGTCGAGCACGTTGTTCTCGTTGCTGGCCAGTACCAGCCTGCGAACGGGCACCCCCATGCTCTTCGCGAAGTGCCCCGCCAGGATGTTGCCGAAGTTGCCGCTCGGCACCGTGACCGAGAATTCGAAACTCTCACGCTGTTCGCGGCTCAGTTCATCCGTGAGTCGCAGGTACGCCCACACGTAGTAGACGGTCTGCGCGGTGACGCGGCCGAGATTGATCGAGTTCACGGCGCCGATGCGGTAGCGCCGTTTGAAATCGAGGTCGCCCGCGAGCGCCTTGAGGTGATTCTGGGCGTCGTCGAAGACGCCCTCCATCGCGATGTTGTGGATGGTCGGCTCGGTCAGCGAGTACATCTGCGCGCGCTGGAAGTCGCTCATGCGACCCTGCGGTGAGAGCATGAAGACGGCGACGGAGTCCTTGTCGCGGAAGGCGTATTCGGCTGCCGAGCCCGTATCGCCGCTGGTCGCGCCGACGATGTTGAGCGTACCGCCCTTGCGCTGCAGTACATACTCGACGGCCTCGCCGAGAAACTGCATCGCCATGTCTTTGAACGCAAGCGTTGGCCCCTCCGAGAGGCCGAGCAGCGACACTCGGTCGTCGATCGGCGTGACCGGCACGATGGCCTCGTTCGCGAACTTGTCGGTCGAGTACGCGCGCGCCGTCATCGCCTGCAGATCGGGCCGCGGGATGTCCGTGGCGAACATCCCCAGCACTTCGGCCGCCAGCGAGGGGTAGTCGAGACGGCGCCACGACTCGAGTTGTTCGCGAGCGATCGTCGGCATGGTCGCCGGAACGACGAGGCCGCCGTCGGGAGCGAGACCTTCGATGAGCACCTCGCTGAAGCTGGCCGGTTCCATGCCTCCGCGGGTCGAAATGTAGCGCACTGTCACTCCTTCTAGGTGGCATCCGTGTGCTGGTGCACGACGCGCCTTCAAGTCTACGGGCGAGTGGATGCCGTGAAAGCGCGGCCCGGTTCCGCGTAGCGTTTGCTTGCGCGGCTTGACGGTTGGTGCTGGGAGGGGTGGTACATTGATCCGCGTTCTTCGCGATTAGAGGGAGCGTTGGTCAAACAAGCAAGTAGCAGCAGATTCATGGAGCTCGAAGGGCTACGTGGCATCGCGGCGCTGATGGTGGTTCTCTA
>DXDC01000017.1 GCA_019115685.1 Candidatus Agrococcus pullicola | reverse complement strand
CCTCGGCCCGGAGGTCGGACACGTGGAACACCACGTTACCGGTGTAATAACACTGCCGTCGCCGGAGGAACTCACCGCTGCTGCGAAGGACATTGCAGCGAAGAACGACGAATCAGGGAGATCAGCATGACCAGACCAGACGGACGCGCGAACGACGAGCTGCGCAACGTGACGATCGAGCCGGGTTGGTCCGAGCAGGCCGAGGGCAGCGCGCTGATCTCCTTCGGCTCCACGAAGGTGCTGTGCACCGCGAGCGTTTTGCCGAAGGTGCCGCGTTGGATGACCGGTTCCGGTCGCGGCTGGGTGACGGCGGAGTACGCGATGCTGCCGCGTTCGACGAACGAGCGTATGGATCGCGAGGCAGTCAAGGGCCGAGTCGGCGGGCGCACCCACGAGATTTCTCGCCTCATCGGCAGGTCGCTCCGCGCCGTCGTCGACCTGAAGGCACTCGGCGAGCTGTCCATCACGATCGACTGCGACGTCCTGCAGGCCGACGGAGGCACACGAACAGCGGCCATCACCGGCGCCTATGTGGCGCTGGTGCAGGCGATCGAGTGGGCGAAGCGCGAGAAGCGCATTCCGGCATCCGCGAACCCGATGATCGACAGTGTCGCGGCGATCTCGGTCGGGATCGTCGACGGCGAGCCCGTGCTGGACCTTCCCTACGTCGAGGACTCGAAGGCCGAGACTGATATGAATGTGGTCGTGACGGGTCGGGGATTGTTCGTCGAAGTGCAGGGCACGGCCGAGGCCGCACCGTTCGACAAACGCGAGCTGGACGCCCTGCTCGAACTCGCGGTGGGAGGATGCGCGCAGCTGACCGAACGGCAGCGGGAAGCGCTGCAGCTATGAAACTGGTTGTAGCGACCCACAACCCGCACAAAGTCGCCGAGCTCGGTCGTATCTTGGAGCCGCTCCTTCCCGGCATCGAACTCATCGCCTATGACGGACCGGAACCCGTAGAAGACGGAGCGACGTTCGAAGCGAACGCGCTCATTAAGGCGCGCGCAGCCTACGAGCACACGGGCCTGGCCGCTATCGCCGATGACTCGGGAATTGCCGCGGACGCACTGGGAGGCGATCCGGGGATCCGCTCCGCACGCTATGCCGGCACAGGCAATGATCGCGACAATCTCGAGCTGCTGCTGCGGAATCTGCACGGTGAATCGAATCGAGCTGCGCAGTTCCTCTGCGCCGCAGCATACGTCGATGCCGGAACCGAATTGGTAGAGACGGGTATCTGGCAGGGCGCGGTTCTGGAGGGCCCTCGCGGCGATGGTGGATTCGGTTACGACCCGATCTTCCAACCCGAAGGCGAAGCGCGCTCAGCCGCAGAGCTCAGTGCCGATGAGAAAGATGCACTGAGTCACAGGCGCCGAGCGTTCACAGCGCTCGCCGGGGCGTTGGGGCGCTTGACATGACAGCAGGCCAGAACTCCGCTCCGAGCTCACGAGGCTCGACGGCGGCTGAGGACTACGTCAAGGTCATCTACGCCCACACCGAGTGGCAAGACGAGCCGATGATGCCATCGCAGCTTGCGACCCGGCTGGGCTTGGCCGCGTCTACTGTCACGGAGATGGTGAAGAAGCTCGCCGCGAGCGGCCTCGTGCGCCACAGGCCGTACGGTGCGATCGAGCTGACACCCGATGGGCGTCTCCTTGCGCTTCGGCTGCTACGCAGGCACAGGCTGATCGAGACGTGGCTCGTTTCACAGCTGGGCTACGGTTGGGATGAAGTGCACGACGAGGCGGACGTTCTCGAGCACGCTATGAGCGATCGGCTTGTCGAGGCGCTCGCGGCGTCGCTCGGGCATCCCGTTCGCGACCCCCACGGCGACGCCATTCCAGCAGCGGACGGCGCGATGCCCGCGCACGACGCGCGAGGACTGCTGGAACTGCAGGCGGGGGAGAGCGGTACCGTCACTCGGATTTCGGATTCCGACCCAGAGCTGCTGCGCTACCTCGCGGGGAACGGTATTGAGCTCGATGTGCTCGTTACTGTCGCCGAGCGCGGCAAGTACTCGGGCACGCTCTTGGTCAGGACGCCGGAAACGAATGTCCATTTGAGCCCGGAGGCTGCCGGCGCCGTGTGGGTGCGGGGCGACTGAGTTCCCGTGTCCGTTGTGTAGAGCAGCCGTTGCTACTCACTCGGCTTGAACTCCAGCGAGAGGGAGTTCATGCAGTAGCGGTCGCCGGTAGGGGTTCCGAAGCCGTCGGGGAAGACATGGCCGAGGTGGCTGCCGCAGCGTGCGCAGCGAACTTCCGTGCGGACCATGCCGAGAGAGGTGTCTTCGAGCAGTTCAACGGCATCCGGTCGCACCGACTCGTAGAAGCTGGGCCAGCCGCAGTTCGAGTCGAATTTCGTGCCGCTGACGAACAGCTCGTTGCCGCAGGCGGCGCACGTGTACAGACCGGCGCGTTCCTCATCGAGGAGTTCGCCCGTCCAGGCACGCTCCGTACCCTGCTCACGCAGCACCGCATAGCGTTCTGCTCCGAGCTCCTGGCGCCACTGCTCCTCGGTTTTCTCGATCTCGTAGGCCATACCTCGACTCTACGCCTTCCCGTTTCATCAGGTGTGTCCTGTGACGCAACGTGCGAGCGCCGAGAGCGAACACGGAGCCACTGGAATACGCTGAATCTATGACTGATCCGCGCTCGCAATCGATGTACCAAGTGCGTCTCGGTTGGGGCGCAGCGGCGCTCGAGCAACTCGAAGCAGCCGAGATCGTGGTTGTCGTCGACGCGCTCGGACGAGACGACGATC
>DXDC01000118.1 GCA_019115685.1 Candidatus Agrococcus pullicola | reverse complement strand
CTCGAAGAACCTGTCCTACGCCGTCGCATCGAACGAAGTGCGTATCCTTTCGCCGATTCCCGGCAAGAGCGCCATCGGCATCGAGATTCCGAACACGGATCGGGAGACCGTCAAGCTCGGCGATGTACTGCGGTCGAAGGCCGCGGTGCAGTCGAAGCACCCTATGACGATCGGCATCGGCAAGGACGTCGAGGGCGGTTTCGTGGTGGCGAACCTCGCGAAGATGCCGCACCTGCTGGTTGCCGGTTCTACGGGGTCGGGCAAGTCGTCCTTCGTCAACTCGATGATCACCTCACTGCTCATGCGTTCATCGCCGGCGGATGTCCGAATGGTACTCGTCGATCCGAAGCGCGTTGAACTCACGGGTTATCAGGGCGTGCCACACCTGATCACCCCCATCATCACCGACGCCAAGAAGGCCGCAGAGGCGCTGCAGTGGGTCGTCAAGGAGATGGACATGCGCTACGACGACCTCGCGTCGTTCGGCTTCAAGCACATCGATGACTTCAACAAGGCCGTGCGGGCCGACGAGGTGAAGGTTCCCGCCGGCAGCGAGCGCACGCTGAAGCCGTACCCGTACCTGCTCGTCGTTGTCGATGAGCTCGCGGACCTCATGATGGTCGCTCCGCGCGATGTCGAAGACTCCATCGTTCGCATCACGCAGCTCGCGAGGGCGGCGGGCATCCACCTCGTCCTGGCGACACAGCGACCCAGCGTCGATGTCGTGACCGGATTGATCAAGGCGAACGTGCCGAGCCGCTTCGCGTTCGCGGTGTCGAGCGTGACCGATTCTCGCGTCATCCTCGACTCCTCCGGCGCGGAGAAGCTGATCGGTCAGGGCGACGGGCTCTTCCTGCCGATGGGGGCCTCGAAGTCGATCCGCGTGCAGGGCGCATGGGTCGACGAGGCAGAGATCCACAGGGTCGTGCAGCACGTCACCGGCCAAGCGCAGCCCGAATACCGCGAAGACGTGCAGCAGGTAACGCAGAAGCGGGAGATCGATGCCGACATCGGCGACGATCTCGAGGATCTCCTGGCCGCGGCGGAGCTCGTCGTGACAACGCAGTTCGGGTCGACATCGATGCTGCAGCGCAAGCTGCGCGTCGGGTTCGCGAAAGCCGGGCGCCTCATGGATCTCTTGGAGTCCCGCGAAATCGTGGGGCCGTCCGAGGGATCGAAGGCCAGGGATGTCCTCGTGATTCCGGAAGACCTGCCGCGGGTGCTCGCTCAGCTCCGCGGGGAAGAGCCGCCGGCAGCACCCTCCGAGAATGCCCGCCCGTACGACGATCCGCTCGATCAGAGCGGTTTGGAAGTCGTTGACGGCGAGTCTGATGAAGACGCTTGGGGATTAACCGATCGGGATCGATAGCCTGGGTGCATGAGCATGCTGAGGCCCTGGCGAGGTCGCGTTTGGGCCAGGGGTGAGTCACCCGCGTCGGTCGCAAGCGTTCCGAATTTGATCTCCGTTGCGCGCATCCTGCTGACGCCGGTGTTCATCGTCGTCCTGCTGGCCGATGACGGTCGGCTCGGGCTCGAGCGGGTGACCGCTGCCGTGCTGTTCATCATGCTCATCGCGACCGACTTCGTCGACGGGCAGATCGCGCGGGGGCGCAACCTCGTGACCGACTTCGGGAAGTTGATCGACCCTATCGCCGACAAGTTCATCACCGGCAGTGGGTTCGTCATGCTGGGAGTGCTCGGCGAGCTGCCCTGGTTCGTCGTCGTCGTAATTCTGCTGCGTGAATGGGGCATAACGGTGCACAGGCTCGTAGTTTCCGATCGGGTTGTCATCCCCGCATCCTTTTCGGGTAAAGCAAAGACGTTCGCGCAGGCGATCGCGCTTTCGATGTCGCTCGTGCCGCTCTGGGTGTGGCTGGGAGACTGGGTGCACTGGGCGAATACCGTCGCGATGTCGGTTGCTTTCCTGCTGACGCTGTGGTCAGGTCTGGAGTACGTTTGGCACTGGGTTCGGGCAGGGAGAGCCGAAAGGAACAGGGGATGACGTCGACACCGAAGCTGGCGAAAAGGATTGTCAGGGACGCCCGACGCCGGGGGCTCACGATCGCTATTGCCGAGTCTCTGACCGGCGGCAAGGTGGCGAGCGCTCTGATCGGCGTACCGCGCGCATCCACGGTTGTGCGCCTCGGTGTCGTCGCCTACGCAACCGAGATGAAGCGACGCGTGCTGAACGTCGATGGCGAGCTGCTCGATAAACAGGGATCGGTGCATCCGAAAGTGGCGAAGCAGATGGCCAGGGGAGTTCGGAAGCTTGCGGCCATAGGGCGCGATTCGGCGACGATCGGGGTCGGCACGACCGGGGTCGCGGGCCCGGACGTGCAAGACGGCCACGAAGTCGGTACCGTGTTCATCTCGGTTGCGTTCAAGGGCGAAGCGACGATAACGCGCGACTACCGCTTCGAGGGCAACAGGCGCAGCATCCGCGATGCGGCAACGCACGCCGCGCTGGAGCTCATCGACGAAGCTCTCAGTGAATACAAAGACTGAGCAGGCAATCTTCTGGAATAACCAGGGTTGAGTCGACGTTAGTCAAGTTATAGCAGGTCGCGCTGGCGTTCGGCATCGGGCCGAAACGACGAACGAGAGCAGCAGCTCGCATTGGGAGGCGGGGCCTGGTCAAGCCCACGGTAGAATGGGTCAAGCAAGGGAGAACAAGGGGGAACCCGCAAGTGCTGTTGAGACAAGAAATTGGCGACGTCCTTCGGGATGTGCGTCTGCAGCGTGGCTTTACGCTGCGTCAGGTAGCTCAGCGCGCATCCGTCGCGCTCGGTTATCTCAGCGAGGTAGAACGAGGGCAGAAGGAAGCCTCGAGCGAGATCCTCGCGTCGGTTGCGGAAGCGCTCGATGTGCCGCTGTCGAAGATATTGCGTGAGGTGGGGGACCGACTCGCGGTATTCGAAGGTGTGTACGACATGGGTGCTCTCGATGCACTGCCGTCCAATGTTCCGGACGTACTGCCGGAAGAACTGGTGGCGGAGTTCGGCCAGGTCTCGCGATAACAACTGTCGGCAGCGGCGGTGGGGTGAGTCCTCACCGCCGCTGAACGTTTACGGAGGTGACGTGCGCAGAGCTGAATTCATGCGGGCGGTGGAGGCTGAGTTCGGTGGTCTTGGGGCGGTTCTGCTCGAAGATCAAGTGCTTGCAGCGCTTCAGGGGAAGACCGCGCGTGCTGCCCTGGATGCCGGTGCAGCCCCGCGAAAGGTTTGGGAGGCGCTCTGCGCGGCCAATGATGTGCCGCCCGAGCGGCGCAGCGGAACGCGACTGCTGCCGCCGGAGAGCGCGTGATGCCCCGCGAACGTTCCTGAAGATCCCGGCGGCTTGAGCGACACGCCGCCGGGCAATCGAAACTTCGTTCTACTTCTCGTACGCTGGTCAAGTCGGTGTGCACAAGCTGAATTTGTCCACATCGTGAAGTACACGGGAACTTCGTGTCGGCGGTCGACACTAGCGTTTCGGTCAATACGGGAAGGACATCCAAATGTCATCTGACAAGAATCGAGAAAAGGCTCTCGAAACAGCACTCGCCCACATCGACCGACAGTTCGGCAAGGGCACGGTCATGCGTCTGGGCTCTGAGGAGCGCGCACCGGTCGAAGTCATCCCGACGGGCTCGGTAGCGCTCGACGCAGCGCTCGGCGTTGGCGGACTGCCTCGCGGTCGCATCGTCGAGATCTATGGCCCCGAGGCGTCTGGTAAGACGACGCTGACGCTGCACGCAATCGCGAACGCGCAGCGAGACGGCGGTATCGCGGCCTTCATCGACGCCGAGCACGCACTCGACCCGGTGTACGCGGCGAAGCTGGGCGTCGACATCGATGCACTACTCGTGTCGCAGCCCGACAACGGGGAGCAGGCGCTCGAGATCGCTGACATGCTGATTCGTTCCGGATCGGTTGACCTCGTCGTCATCGACTCCGTCGCAGCGCTCGTGCCACGCGCTGAAATCGAGGGCGAGATGGGCGATAGTCACGTGGGTCTGCAGGCACGCCTCATGTCGCAGGCGCTGCGAAAGATCACGGGTGGCTTGAACCAGACGAAGACCACAGCGATCTTCATCAATCAGTTGCGTGAAAAGGTCGGTGTCTTCTTCGGCAGCCCCGAAACGACATCCGGCGGTAAGGCTTTGAAGTTCTACGCTTCCGTTCGACTTGACATCCGTCGTATCGAAACGTTGAAGGATGGCGGAGACGCGGTCGGTAACCGTACTCGCGTCAAGGTCGTCAAGAACAAGATGGCGCCGCCGTTCAAGCAGGCGGAGTTCGACATCCTCTACGG
This sequence comes from Candidatus Agrococcus pullicola, assembly GCA_019115685.1. Lineage (GTDB taxonomy): Bacteria > Actinomycetota > Actinomycetes > Actinomycetales > Microbacteriaceae > Agrococcus > Agrococcus pullicola. The sequence goes on along the minus strand of DXDC01000118.1, from coordinate 14,526 downwards.
CGCGGGCATTTCTCGCGAGGGTAGTCTCATCGACTACGGCGTCGACAAGGGGTTCGTGAAGAAGTCGGGTGCCTGGTACACCTATGACGGCGATCAGCTCGGTCAGGGCAAGGAGAACGCTCGCAGGTTCCTCCAGCAGAACCCGGACATCGCCGACGAGATCGAGAACAAGATCCTTGTAAGCCTCGGTATCGCCGCCGGGCCGGACGGCGCCGCGGAGCAGCAGATCGATTCCCTTGACGAGCGACGGGCAGCCGGCGCGTAGAGCCCACGGCTAGAGGTGAGGTCGTGAATTACGAAGTCACGCCCATGTTCCCGTCTGACCCGGCGAGCGACCAGAGTGCGGCGAGCGATACGGAAAGCGCCGCTTACGACATGGCGCTCAGGATGCTCGCATCCCGCGCCATGTCCTCCGGCAAGCTCCGTGAGCGGCTCAAACAGCGAGAGGTTGAACGGGATGTCGCGGATGCCGTCGTGCAGCGTGTAATCGATGCCGGCTATTTGAATGATCAGGACTTCGCAGCGAGTGCGATCGAACGCCTGCGAACGCGCAAGAAGCTGGGCGACGCCGCGCTGCGGCAAGAACTCGTCAAGCTCGGCGTTCGGTCGGTCGATGCGGAGGAGGCGCTGCGCGACCATTCCGTCGATGACGAAACTGACTTGGCGCTGGAAGCTGCGCGCGAGCGCGCACCGCGGTTGCGCTCGCTCGACAGGGAAACCGCCGAGCGCCGACTCTTCGGGTTCCTGCAGCGTCGGGGGCACGGAGGGGGCAATGCTTCTCGGGCGGTGAGGACGGCACTCGACGAGGTGACCGGCGCGCGTCGGCGCGTGTCGTTCGAATAGTGAGCATGAAGCAGTCGGCTCACCGTGAATCTTCAGAAAACTCCCATAATTCGGGCATAGCGTGACACGCATGAAGATTCGCAACCGTTTCCTGGCTCTTGCAGCACTGCTCGGCGCGTCCACGCTCGCGCTCTCCGGCTGCGTCATCCCCTTTGGTGGCGGAGACGACCAGCCCAACGACGACCAGAACACGACTCAGAACGACGACTCCCAGACGGATGACACGGACGACAATGGCGGTGACGGCCCCGACGTCTCAACTTTCGAGCTCGCTGACACCGAATGGACCGGCACTGTCGACGGCGACGAAGTCGAACTGCTGTTCAATTCGGACGGCACGATCGACTTCATCGACTATGGCGGCGGCGGACCGATCGATCACCCGAACGACACCTGGTCGGTCGATGGTACGCAGGTGACGATGTCCCTCGCGTTCGAGGACGGATCCGGTAACGAGACCATTATTGATCTCACCGGTGAACTCAATGAAGAATCGCTCGAACTGAGCGGTAGCGGCATGAGCGCTTCGCTCACCAGAATGTGATCCACGCTGCATCGCATCGGCACCGCTCGCACCCTTTGGTGCGGGCGGTGCTTGCCGTGTGCGCTTCGGCGACGCTCGCGCTCATCGCAGGGTGCGCGCAACCGCAAGATGACCGTCCGCCGGAACCCGAGACTGCGGAACCGTCTCCGACGTACGAGTCGCTCGAGGGCACGCAGTGGGAAGGCGCACTCGACGGAAATTCGCTGCAGCTCGAGTTCGAAGAGGACGGTACCGTCCTGGTCCTCTCCTATAACGGCCTGGGGCCGTTCGACTCGGAAACGGACGTCTGGCAGCAAGAGGGCGAAACGCTCACCGTGACCCTCACAGGGCTCTTCGTCGACGGTGAAGAACAGGTCACGCTCGACGTGACGGTAAGCGGCGAGGTTGATAGCGCGGCTCTGGTGCTGGAGGGCGAGTATTCGAGCGGCGCCGAGGCGGTCATGGAGCTGACCCCGCTCGCGGTATCCTGAAGCGCATGCCCGTAATCAGCCCACGCACCTACGAAGTAAAGACGTTCGGCTGTCAGATGAACGTGCATGACTCCGAGCGCATGCGCGGTTCTCTCGAGAATGCCGGATACGTGCCGTCTCTTGACGGCCGACCAGACGTCATGGTTATCAATACCTGTGCTGTTCGTGAGAACGCTTCCGACAAGCTGTACGGAACACTCGGTCACCTCGCGCAGACGAAGCGCGAACGCGACGGGTTCCAAATCGCGGTCGGCGGATGTCTTGCGCAGAAGGATCGGGATGGCATCGTCGATCGAGCGCCTTGGGTCGATGTGGTGTTCGGCACGCACAACATGGGTGCGCTGCCCACGTTGCTCGAGAGAGCCCGGCATAACGAAGAGGCGCAGGTCGAGATTCTCGAGTCGCTCGAGATGTTCCCGTCGACACTGCCGACGAAGCGTGAGTCGACGCACTCCGGATGGGTTTCGATCTCTGTCGGCTGCAACAACACCTGCACGTTCTGCATCGTGCCCTCGCTGCGCGGTAAGGAGAAGGATCGTCGTCCAGGCGAAGTTCTCGCCGAGATCGAGACACTCGTCGCCGACGGTGCGGTCGAAGTGACGCTGCTCGGGCAGAACGTCAACACGTATGGTGTGTCCTTCGGTGATCGCCACGCGTTCGGAAAGCTGCTGCGCGCGGCCGGAGCCATCGACGGCCTGGAACGGATCCGTTTCACGAGTCCGCATCCCGCTGCCTTCACCGACGACGTCATTGCGGCAATGGCCGAGACCGACGCTGTCATGCCGCAACTGCACATGCCCCTGCAGTCGGGCTCGGATCGCATTCTGAGAGCAATGCGCCGTTCGTATCGTTCTGCGCGATTCCTCGGCATCCTCGATCGGGTGCGCGAGCGTATTCCGGATGCCGCCATCACGACTGACATCATCGTCGGGTTCCCCGGGGAGACGGAAGAAGACTTCGCGGAGACGCTGCGCGTGGTCGAAGCGTCCCGCTTCTCGAGCGCGTTCACATTTCAGTACTCGATCCGGCCGGGTACGCCCGCCGCGACGATGCCGGATCAAATACCGAAAGAGATCGTGCAAGAGCGTTTCGAGCGCCTCGTCGCACTCCAGGACCGCATTTCCTACGAGGAGAACCAGAAGCAGGTCGGGCGCACGGTAGAGGTGCTGGTCTCAGCAGGTGAGGGGAAGAAGAACGCCGAAACGCACAGGCTCTCCGGCCGTGCGAAGGACGGGCGACTCGTGCACTTCCGCGTGGACGACGGTCTCGAACCGCGGCCGGGCGATTTCGTGACGGTTCGTCTCACGGACGCCGCTTCTTTCCATTTGCTGGCCGACGATGGCAACGCAGCAATCCGTCGCTCGTCTGCGGGCGACGCATGGGACCGCGCGCAGGCCGACTCGTGCGGAGTCCCGACTCCGGGTGCGGCGAGCGCCACGAAGGGCCCTGTACCGCTCGGCATTCCCGTGCGGCGGGCGGGCTAGCACCGTGCTGCTCGCCGTCGTCGGCGCGACCGGCGTCGGTAAGAGCGAGTTCGCCATGGACGCCGTCGAGGTGCTGGCCGCCAGAGGCATCCGTGCAGAGATCGTCAACGCCGATGCCATGCAGTTGTACCGCGGCATGGATATCGCAACGGCGAAACTTCGTCCGGAGGAGCGGCGCGGCATTCCGCATCACATGCTCGACATTCTCGATGTGACGGAAGGGTCAACGGCTGCCGGATATCAGACCGTTGTTGAATCCTTGATCGAGCAGCTCGAGTCCGAAGGCGTGTGGCCGATACTCGTCGGCGGCAGCGGTCTGTACATCAGCGCTGTACTTTTCGGCTTCGCGTTTCCGGCGAGAGATCCCGAGCTCAGGGCACGGCTCGAGCGCGAGCTGGAGAATGAAGGCCCGGATGTGCTGCACGAGCGGCTGCGTCAGCTCGATCCTCGTGCGGCGGCCGATATCGACCCGGCGAACGGTCGCCGCACCGTGCGGGCTCTCGAGGCCGTCACTGTGACGGGGCAGCCGTTTCGCGCATCCCTGCCGAGCAGCGAGCCCGTGCGACCGACTCGCATTGCACACCTGCGGGCCGAACGAGCCCTACTGGTCGAACGACTCGATGCGCGTGTCGAAGGGTTCTGGCGGGCCGGCTTGCTCGACGAAGTGCAGACGCTCCGAGACCAAGGGCTGGAACAGGGTACGACGGCTCGGCAGGCCATCGGCTACGCGCAAGCGCTCCAACAGCTCGGCGGCGAACTGACCGAAGCTGAAGCGATCGACGCCACGAAGCTCGCAACACGGAAGTACTCGAGGCGGCAGGTTTCATGGTTCAAGCGCTACGTCGCCGACGAGCCTGCTCCCAATGCTGCCCGCGACTGGATCGCTTCGGTCCTCGATTGAACGGCTGGCGCATCCTCGTCAGGCAGCGAGCCTGCCCGCATTGCCCGTAGGCTTGCACTATGCGTTTGCAGTTCACCAAGGGCCACGGTACGGGCAACGACTTCGTGCTCTTCACCGACGCCGATATGGACGTCGACCTGACTGAGCAACGCGTGCGCGCACTCGCAGATCGCCACGTCGGTGTCGGCGGGGACGGCGTGATCCGGGCGGCACTGACCGAGCGTCACGAAGAGGGGCGCGGGCAGGACGCCGAGTGGTTCATGGACTATCGCAATGGTGACGGCTCCATTGCGGAGATGTGCGGCAACGGGGTTCGTGTTTTCGCGCACTACCTGCTCGCCAATGGTCTCGCGCAGGCGGACGCCGACGGGATGCTGCCGATCGCCACCCGGGCGGGGCTCAGGCCAGTGCGCGTGCTGGATCAGGGGCGATACGAGGTCTCGATGGGCGAGTTCACGATCGCCGAGAACGACACGCTCGTCACAGCTGAGGGCATCGACGTTGCGCGGCCAGCCCTGAGCGTTGACGTCGGCAACCCCCACAGGGTCGTGGCGCTCGCGACCGCGACCGAGCTGCAAGCGCTCGACCTGACTCGCACTCCCGGCCTCGACCCTGCTCCCGATCACGGAGCGAACGTGGAGTTCGTCGTGCCGGGAGCGGTCACATCGGGCCGCGGGTCGATTACCATGCGCGTGCATGAACGAGGCGTCGGAGAGACGCAGTCCTGCGGTACGGGAGCCGTCGCGGCCGCGATGGCGACACGTCACTGGATCGGCGATGACGCCCCCGATACGTGGCTGGTCGCGGTGCCGGGAGGCGAAGTGGAGGTAACGGCTTCCGGTACGGAGGCAACGCTGTCGGGCCCAGCGGAGCTCGTCTTCTCCGCAGACATCGATGTGGAGTAGAGCGCACCACTAAAGGTGGGCCAACTTCTCGCTCTATAGGCGGAATGAACGCGCTATAGGGGCGTGTCGTCGCCCAGCGACCGAGAAGTTGGCACTGCCGGGGTTGACTTGACTACTCGTGTTCGCTCACGCGCGTGACTCGCAGCACGCGGAAGGTCTTCTTCGATGTTGCGCGCTCCGCATCCAGCCCCGGTTGCTCGCCCAACCAACGCAGCAGCGAGTCGGCGCCGAGGTGCTTCTGCACGACGAGCCACGCTTCGCCATCGGGATGCAACCTGGCAAGCCACGTCGTGAGCAACTCGTGCAGCGCGGCCTTGCCGATGCGAATGGGAGGATTCGACCAGATGGCGTCGAACCGTAGGTCAGCAGGAATATCTTCTGGTGCTACACAGTTGACGTTGGATAGACTGAGCGCACGGGCGTTTCTCCGCGTCGCCTCAAGCGCCAGCGGATTCACATCAACCGCCCATACCGCTGCCCCAGGAGAAGAGAGAGCAAGGTCCAGTGTAAGAGGCCCCCATCCGCACCCGATGTCGAGCAGATTGCCGGTAGCGGGTGGTTCCGGAACGGCATCCAGCAGGACAGCTGTGCCGACATCCAGGCCATCATTGGAAAACACTCCTCGCGGCGCCTCAAGCGACCGCTCGCTACCGCCAAGGCGAACTCGAATCGGCTCAGCCGCGTACTCGGCAGAGCCGGAAGAAAAATAGTGGTCGGTCACATCTCGACCGTACCGAACGAATGGAGAACAGCATTACCGAAGACACCGTAAACATTGATCGCGAGATGACGCGCATCCTCGAATGGGCTCGCCCCGCCGATGGCATAGCGCTCGCCCTCGACGATCAGGCGCACGCCGTCGACGTCGATGGCGAGCAGCTCGATCGTGAAGAGCGATCGGCGCTGCGGCGCGTTGCGGGGCTCTCGACCGAACTCGAAGACGTTACTGAGGTCGAGAATCGCCAGCTCAGGCTGGAGCGGGTGGTCCTGATCGGCGTGTACGCGTCGAACGCGCAGGAGGCCGAGTACTCGCTGCGCGAGCTCGCCGCACTCGCCGAAACAGCGGGAGCCGTCGTCCTCGACGGCGTACTGCAGCGACGCACGAATCCCGACCCCGCCACGTACCTCGGCCGAGGCAAGGCCGAGGAGCTTCGAGAGGTCGTTGCGGCGACGGGAGCCGACACGGTCGTGGCCGACAGCGAGCTCGCACCGAGCCAGCGGCGCGCGCTGGAGGATGTCGTGAAGGTCAAGGTCATCGACCGCACGGCCGTGATTCTCGACATCTTCAGTCAGCATGCCCAGAGCCGCGAGGGTAAGGCGCAGGTCGAGCTCGCGCAGCTCGAGTACCTGCTGCCGCGGTTGCGAGGTTGGGGCGAATCCATGTCGCGACAGGCCGGTGGTCAGGTCGGCGGCGCAGGCATGGGGTCCCGTGGCCCCGGTGAGACGAAGATCGAGCTCGATCGTCGGCGCATCCACATGCGGATGGCGAAATTGCGCAAGCAGATCGCAGGCTTCGCTCCTGCGCGGGCTGCGAAGCGGGCGAACCGAGACCGCAACAGGGTGCCGTCCGTTGCGATCGCGGGCTACACGAATGCGGGTAAGTCGTCGCTGCTGAATCGCATCACGCACGCGGGGGTCCTTGTCGAGAACGCACTGTTCGCGACGCTAGACCCGACGGTACGCCGCGCGGAGACTCCGGACGGTCGGCTCTTCACGCTGTCCGACACCGTAGGCTTCGTGCGCCAGTTGCCTCACCAACTCGTTGAGGCGTTCCGTTCGACGCTCGAGGAGGTATCAGAGAGCGATGTCGTTCTGCACGTTGTGGATGGCAGCCACGCGGACCCCTCCGCGCAGCTGTCGACCGTGCGCGACGTTATCGGCGAGGTCGGTGCTCGTGATATTCCCGAGCTTGTAGCGTTCAACAAGTCGGATCTGATCGACGAGGATCAGCGCCTCGTGCTGCGGGGCCTGGCGCCGAATTCAGTGTTCGTTTCGGCTCGCACTGGGGAGGGCATCGATGAGCTCATGCAGACGCTTGCGGACATGCTCCCGATGCCCAACGTCGAAATGGATCTCCTTGTGCCCTACGACCGCGGCGAGGTCGTGAGCGCGCTGCACGACGAGTTCGTAGTCGACGAGGAGGAGCACCTCGAGGGAGGAACTCGGATGCGCGTTCGAGTCACGGAGCCCGCCACGGCGCGCTTCGCCGAGTTCGCGGTCTGAGCCGATCGTGGCCGAAACTCCGAGCAGTGATCTGCGGACGCGAGAGCACGCGCAACGTTATGACCGACCTGACGACCCGATGTTCGATCCGTAATTGCTGGCGGCGACCTCGGCATTCCTCGCTGACCTAGCGGGCAGCGGTGAGGCTCTCGAGTTTGCGATCGGTACGGGCCGGGTAGCGGTTCCGCTCGCCGAACGAGGCGTTTCGGTGAGCGGAATCGAGCTTTCGGAACCGATGGCGGACAAGCTGCTCGAGAAGTCGAGGGACATTCCGGTCGTGATCAGGGGATATGTCCTCGGCTCGGGTTCCCGGGAGCTTCTCTCTCGTCTACCTGGTCTTCAACACGATCGGCAATCTGCGAACCCAGGAGGAACAGGTCGCCTGCTTCGCGAATGCAGCGAGGCACCTTGAGCTCGGTGGCCGTTTCGTGGTCGAGGTCGGTGTACCCCAGCTGCGGCGGCTGCCACCGGGGCAGGGCGCCGTTCCTTTCGACATGTCGAAGGAGCACGTAGGGTTCGATACGTACGACTTGGTCTCGCAGCAGGCGATTTCGCATCACTTCTCGAAAGGTGACGACGGCAGCTACCGATACTCGCCGCACAACTTTCGCTACGTTTGGCCCTCGGAACTCGACCTCATGGCGAGACTCGCGGGCATGGAACTCGAAGCGCGCCACGCCAATTGGCACCGAGACGAATTCACGGGCGAGAGCGAATCGCACGTTTCCGTCTGGAGACTTGCAGACCGTTAAACAGCTCGGAGTACGGCAACAAGCTTGCCGAGCAGCACCGCCTGATCGGCGAGAATGGGGTCGAACTCCGAGTTCCTGGGCAGTAGCCAGGTATGCCCATCGCGCTGGCGGAACACTTTGATCGTCGCCTCGCCGTCGAGCATCGCTGCGACGATATCGCCGTTCTCGGCGTTCTGCTGCTGACGGATGACAACCCAGTCGCCGTCGCAGATCGCGGCATCGATCATGCTGTCGCCGGAAACCTTCAGAATGAACAGGTCACCGCCGCCGACGAGACGACGGGGGAGCGGGATGACCTCTTCGACCTGCTGCTCCGCGGTGATCGGGATGCCGGCCGCGATACTGCCGACGAGCGGCACGCCGGCCGTGCGGTCCTGTGACGGCATGTCGCCGAGCGGCACGTCGACGAGCACCTCGATCGCTCTCGGTTTCGAGGGGTCGCGTCGGATAGCCCCTGCGAGTTCCAATTGCCCGAGGTGGTGGGTGACTGAGGAGAGGGATGCGAGCCCGACGGTGTCGCCGATCTCCCGGTACGAGGGCGGGTAGCCGCGCGTCAGCACCGAACGCTGAATGCACTGCAGCACCGCCATCTGCTTCTCGGTGAGTTCGCGTGCCATGGGTGCTCCTTCTGCCGGTGACGCCTTCGTGTCAGAGGTCTGGTGTTCGCTTATCCGTATGGAAAGAGTATCCGAGACACTGGCTTCGAACAAAGAGATGTTCGAGCGTGTCGCATTTTCTTCTCGACAGCGAAACCGCGATATTGCGGGGTTGACTTTCGAGAGAGTAGAACGTAGTTTCGATACAGAGATACGAGGAGGCAGTCGCATGAGTGCAGAGAAGATCGAGTCGGCAGCGCAGAATGCGGCCGTTCGTCTGCGCATGACGAAGCGGGGCCGTCGTGCTCTTCTGGTCGCGCTCGCCCTCCCCGTGGCGTTCTTCGGCGCCTTCGGTGTGCTGCACGTCAGCGGCGCAGTTGCGGGCAGTGAGCAGGTTGACGTGCAGTTCGACACCGTCACTGTCCAGCCGGGAGACACGCTTTGGGGTCTCGCTGCCGAAATCGCACCGGAACACGACCCGCGTGATGTCGTTGTCGAGCTCCAGAACCTCAACGGACTCGACGCCGCTGTTGTTCCCGGGCAGGTGCTCTCGATTCCGCTGCAGTACTCGCAGCAGTAGGTGCCGCTGCCGGTGCTTCCGTCACAGCGTTGGCCGCATGCGTCAGGGCGAACACCTGCAGGATGCGGGAGTACGCTGGCTAGGTGACCAGCTCGAACGAATTCAGTCTCAGGGACTTACCGCTTCGCCCGGATCTCGTGGGCCTAGAGCCCTACGGGGCACCGCAACTGCACGTCCCCGTGCAGTTGAACGTGAACGAAAGTGCGTTCGATGTGCCAGAGCCGGTCGTGGATGCGATCGTGGAGCGCATCCGTCCCGCCGCGCGAGCCGCCAATCGGTATCCAGATCGAGAATTCACCGAGCTTCGTGAACGCCTTGCGAACTTCGTCGGACACGGCGTTGTTCCAGAACAGGTCTGGGCTGCGAACGGCAGCAACGAGGTGCTGCAGCACGTGCTGCAGGCGTTCGGCGGGCCGGGGCGCAAACTGCTGTCGTTCTCGCCGACCTACTCCATGTACGGATTGCTCGCTCAGGGTGTCGGCATGGAGTACGTGCGGGTGCCGCGTCGCGAAGACTTCACCGTGGATGCGGAGTTGGTCTCTGACGCGATAGAAGAGCACGAACCCGACATCGTCATCCTGTGCGGCCCGAACAACCCGACGGGAACGGGTCTCGGCCGCGATGCCGTGCTCGCGGCGTGTGCGTCCGGCGCCATGGTCGTCGTCGACGAAGCGTATGTCGAGTTTTCGCGCGAGTACGACGCGACGGCGATCCCGTTGCTCGAAAGCCATCCGCGCCTCCTGATTTCGAGAACCATGAGCAAGGCGTTCGCGTTCGCCGGGGTTCGCCTCGGGTACCTCATTGCATCGCCTGTCGTGACGAACGCGCTGCGACTCGTGCGACTTCCGTATCACCTTTCGGCATTGACGCAGGCGGCCGCGTGCGCTGCGCTCGAGCACGCCCACCTCATGCTCGCGCAAGTGGATGCCCTGAGGCAGCAGCGTGATCGACTTGTCGTCGAGCTGCGTAGGCGTGGGTTCTCGCCGTATCCGTCCGACGCGAACTTCGTGCTCGTCGGTGGTATCGAGCACCCCGAAGCGGTGTTCGACGCTCTGTTGGCAGAGGGCATCATCGTCCGCAACGTCGGCATCGAGAGCGCCCTGCGCATCACCGCGGGGACGGAGGCCGAAACGACGGCGGTGCTCGAGGCGCTGCAAGCGATCGACCGGCAATAGGATTGGATGCATGGCAAGAACTGCAACGAGGGAACGCGTCACGAGTGAGAGCACGGTGTCCGTCTCGGTGAACCTGGACGGCAGCGGTCGCAGCGAGATCGACACCACGGTGCCCTTCTTCGACCACATGCTGACGGCGTTGTCGAAGCACTCGCTCATCGACCTGACCGTGAAGGCTCACGGCGATACGCACATCGACGTCCACCACACGGTGGAGGACACCGCGATCGTGCTGGGGCAGACCCTGCTCGAGGCCCTTGGCGACAAGGCGGGCATTCGCCGCTACGGCGATGCGACCGTCCCGCTCGACGAGGCGCTCGCGCGTGCCGTGGTCGACGTTTCGGGCCGCCCGTACCTCGTCCACGAGGGTGAGTCGGAGGCGTTCGTATACCACCTGATCGGTGATCACTTCACGGGCTCCATGGTGCGTCACGTCTTCGAGGCGATAGCGCTGAATGCGCGCATGACGATCCACGTCGATCTGCTGAGGGGACGCGATCCGCACCACATCGCTGAGGCGCAGTTCAAAGCGCTCGCACGAGCCCTGCGCGTTGCACTGGCACCCGATGATCGCGTAGACGGGATCCCGAGTACGAAGGGCGCGCTGTAGTGCCCTTCGTCGCGCTGCTCGACTACGGCATCGGCAACGTTCACTCCGCCAAAAAGGCGCTCGAGCTCGCCGGTGCCGAGGTCGCGTTGACTGCCGATCGGGCCACGATCCTCGAAGCGGATGGGCTCGTCGTGCCCGGTGTCGGTTCCATTGCCTCGTGCATCCAGGGGCTGGCGGCCGTGCACGGTGGCGAGCTCATCGGGAGGAGGCTGGCAGGCGGAATGCCGGTGCTGGGGATCTGCGTCGGTATGCAGGTGCTCTTCGAAACCGGTGTCGAGGGCGGAACTTCCACGGAGGCGCTCGGCGAGTGGCCGGGTTCCGTCACGAAACTCGAAGCTGAGGTCCTGCCGCACATGGGCTGGAACACAGTAGAGCCCGGAGAACACTCGAAACTCTTCGCCGGCCTGAAGGACGAGCGCTTCTACTTCGTCCACTCGTACGCGGCGAAGTCGTGGGAGATCGACCCGCACCCGCGCATCCAGGCATCGGCCCTCACGTGGGCGACGCACGGCGAGCGGTTTCTCGCCGCAGTGGAGAATGGCCCGCTGAGCGCGACGCAGTTCCACCCCGAGAAATCCGGCGACGCCGGTATCGCGCTTTTGGCAAACTGGCTGGGCACGCTCGGCCGCGACGACAGAAAGACACTATGACCGACTTCAATCAGGCCCCGAAGCTCACGCTGCTGCCAGCGATCGACGTAGCGGGAGGTCAGGCCGTCCGTCTGCTCAAGGGCGAAGCGGGTACGGAGACCTCGTTCGGCCATCCCGTGGATGCCGCCCACGATTTCGTCGAGCAGGGCGCCGAGTGGATCCACCTGGTCGACCTCGATGCCGCTTTCGGCAGGGGCAATAACACCGCGGTTATCCGGAAGGTTATCAAAGCGGTGGGCAGCGACATCCACATCGAACTCTCTGGTGGGATTCGCGACGACGCATCGCTGGAGGCGGCGCTCGGGGCGGGAGTCAAACGCATCAACCTCGGCACGGCCGCGCTCGAGAACCCGCAATGGACCGAGTCGGTGATCTCACAGTACGGAGAGCAGATCGCGATAGGGCTCGACGTTCGAGGTGAGACGCTCGCCGCCCGTGGCTGGACGAGGGAGGGCGGGAACCTCTGGGAGGTGCTGGAGCGCCTCGACGCCGCCGGGGCGAGCCGCTACGTCGTGACCGACGTCAACAAGGACGGCACGCTGCAGGGGCCGAACCTCGAGCTGCTGCGCTCCGTGGCGGCACGCACCGACAAACCCCTGATCGCCTCCGGTGGCGTTTCGAACCTGGACGACATCGCTGCCCTGCGCGAACTCGTACCGGTAGGGGTTGAGGGCGCGATCATGGGCAAGGCGCTGTACGCGGGAGCCTTCACGCTCGCTGCGGCTCTGGACGTTGCCGGCGAGTAGTGGCTGATCACCGAAAAGCCGATTCCGCGGGATTCCCGTGGGAGGGGCGCACGTTCGATCATCACGACACCGAGTACAAGGATGACGACGGCTCGATCCCGCCGGCATTCCGCGATGCTATGGGTGTGCTCCGTCAGCGGGGAGTGCGGGCGGCGGAGACGGATGCGCTCGTAGCGGTAGTGGATGCCCTGCGGGATGCCCGTCTGCTCGTGCCGCTGGTCGCCGAGGCTGGCGACGTCGGCACGACGCCGGAAGGCCGGGTGGTCGATAAGACCCAGGAGCTCTCGATCCCGACCGTCGCAGGGCCGGACGGAGCGCCCATCCTGCCGGTGTTCTCGAGCGCTTCGGCGATGCAGGTGTGGAACTCGAAGGCGCGACCGGTGCCGGCGTCTACGCAGCGCGTTGCCGTTGCGGCGCTGGAAGAGGACGCGCAGCGCGTCGTGATCGATGCGGGCAGCGACGAGACCGAACTCGTGTTGGGCGCCCCAGCGCTACGGGCGATCGCGGTAGGGGAGCCATGGCGGCCTGCGTACCGCGAGAGCGACGTCACCGACGCGATTCGAGCGGCCGCCGCCGAAGTGCGTTCAGCAGCTGCGGTCGCAATCGTTCCCGGCGACCCGCAATCGCGGTTGCACGGCGCGGAGCTCATGATCGTCTTCGTCACCGCCGATGAGACGGCAACGCGGTCCCAGCTGGGGCAATTCACGCAGCGGCTGGCGAACTCGGAAGCCGTCGCAACGCTGGCGGCCTCGGTGCGGGTGAGCCTGTACCCGATGGGGGCACAGGGCATCGACGTGGAGTTCCCTCCCGGCAGCCTTGTCGCACGGCTGCAGAGTTAGTCCAAGCTGTCAGCATTCTCGGAGGTGCGCCCGAACCGCTTGCTTTTTCTGGAATGGGCTCGAGGTGCTTGGTTTTCGCCCCGGAAGCGAGAAAATCAAGCAGCAGGAGCGCCCTCGAACGAGGATGACGCGTTTGCGCCTAGTACACCGGCCCGGTGAATTTCTCGCCGGGGCCCTGGCCGCGCGGATCCTTGATGGGTGACGCCTCGCGGAACGCCAACTGCACCGACCGCAGGCCATCGCGCAACGGACCCGCGTGGTGATTCGAGATCTCAGGTGCCGCCGCCGTCACCAGGCCCGCGAGAACGTTGATGAGCTTGCGCGCTTCGTCCAGGTCGATCTCGGCATCCGGATCATCCGCAAGCCCTACCTTGACCGCGGCTGCGCTGAGCAGATGGATGGCCACCGTGTTGATGAGCTCAACGGCGGGAACATCCGCGATATCGCGAATCTCATCGCCGGCAGGCATGTCGTCGGTCATGGAACCCCTTGGTTTGAACTGAGAACTCTGCTAATCTTGTGCAGGTTATACGGGCAATCGCCCGCAGAAGAGGAGATTCTCCCACCCGCAGCCGACTACCAGGCTACCGGGTCGAAAGCACTCCGCCGCACAGCGGTTGGCGCGTTCCGACGGAATGCCGAGGGTGTGAAAGCTCCTTTTCTGTGCACGTCCAAGCACTATGAAGGAGACCGCTATCAGCGACCACCGCATTAACGAGCGCATCCGCGTCCCAGAAGTCCGTCTTGTTGGCCCCAGCGGCGAGCAGGTCGGTGTGGTCGCGGTGGATGTTGCGCTCCGTCTCGCACGAGAGGCCAATCTGGATCTCGTGGAAGTCGCCCCCGGCTCACGTCCGCCGGTGGCGAAGATCATGGATTTCGGCAAGTTCAAGTATGAGCAGGCGCAGAAGGCGAAGGAAGCCCGGCGCAACCAGGCCAACACCGTCCTCAAAGAGGTGCGGTTCAGGCTGAAGATCGACGACCACGACTACGAGACCAAGCGGAAGCGCGCTGAGGGGTTCCTCCAGGCGGGCGACAAGGTGAAGGCCATGATTCTCTTCCGTGGCCGCGAGCAGTCGCGCCCCGAGATGGGCGTCAAGCTGTTGCAGCGTTTCGCCGAGGATGTTGCCGAGTTCGGTTCGGTCGAGACCAGACCGACGATCGACGGCCGCAACATGACGATGATCGTTGGTCCGCTGCGCTCGAAGTCC
>DXDC01000117.1 GCA_019115685.1 Candidatus Agrococcus pullicola | reverse complement strand
TTACATTGCTGGGGTACCTGGACTCGAACCAAGAATGGCGGTACCAGAAACCGCTGTGTTGCCAATTACACCATACCCCAATGGACCCCGCGCCTGCGCGGCGAACCGAGAGACTACGTTACCGCAGATCTATCTACAACGCCAATCACATTTGCGACCGCAGAACGTACTTCACTATGGCAGCTGACGGCCAGCGTCACGAAACTAGACGATGCGGTCGAACGCCACGAAATGTTGACCGCACGGTCGAGTTTCACGCGGAATGCCAAGGATCGGTGACACCTGAGACAGGCGGAACGCGTGATCAGTCGCGCAGAGGAGAACCGACGACCCCGAAGCGGAACCCGCCGAACTCGCCTGACAGCAGTGGCCTCGCAGCTTCGATGGATTCCCGCACTTCCGTGAGCTCCAGGGAAGCTGCGTGAGCTTTCTCGCTCTTCCACAGTTCGACCACGAATACGGTGTTCGGCTCGTCGTGATTCACCCCCACCTCGTAGAGAAGACAACCCGCCTCACTCAGTGCATCGCTGCGCTTGGTGAGGATCTCGACGAGCTCGTCACGACTACCCGGAAGGGCTCCGATTGTGCCTACGTTGGCGAATGTCATGCGTCAACAGTAGTTCGATGACGAATTATGCGCTAGGGATGTTCGCATCATCAACGTGAGCAGCCGCGACCGGGCGCAACGAGAAACTGACGAATCGACCGAAGCTAACGAAACACTGACCGGACCGTCCGTTTTTCGCGATCGGTCAGTTTTTCGTCACCTGGAACGCCGGCACCCGACGACCCCACCGGCCCCGCGAGCTAGTGCAGTTCGGCGCTCGGCGCAACCCGGGCATCCCGGTCGCCGGCCAGTTCACGAGCGATGAAGTCGCGGTTGATGACACTCGCTGCGACGGTCCCCTCCCCCGCGGCAACCATGAGCTGACGGTATCCGGGCGTGATGTCCCCGACTGCATAGACGCCCGCCACGTTCGTGCGCTGCTGCCGATCGACGGCGACCAGTCCGCGCGCGTCGGTCTCGATACCGAGCGGCTCGGCGAACCCGATGGTCGCGTGCCACTGCGGCCGCACGAAGCCGGCGTTGCGTTCGTGGCGCGTGCCGTCCTCGAGCAAGATCGCCTGCATCCCGTTCCGGCCTCCCTCGACGGCTCTGATCGGCGCATCGAGCACCTCGATGTCGAACTCGGCCAGGCGCGCGACACCGTTCGAGTCAACCGCTCCGGAGCCGTTGGTGAACACCCGCACATCCCGCGAGAACTGCCTGATGACGAGGGCACGATCGACCAGATCATCCGTCTCACCGATCAGGGCGAGTCGCTGATCCCGCTTGTCGTAGCCGTCGCAGTCCATGCACGAATGCAGGCTCGTGCCATACCAGGGGCGCACGTGCTCACTCACCGGCAGCGTCTCGGTCAACCCGGTCGCGAGCACCACCGCTCGGGCATGCACCTCAGTCTGCTCCTGCGACCCCTGTCGCCTTGCGATCACGAGGAAGTCGCGCTCCGGCAGCTGTGTAATCGACTGCACGACCGTGCGTTCGAAGGCCACGTGCGGGTACGCCAGCACTTCCTCTCGCCCGAGGTTGCGCAGTTCGAGCGGCGAGATGCCGTCCCTCGTCAAGAACCCGTGCGATACGAGCGTGGCCGCGTGCCGGGGGCGATTCGAATCCAGCAGCATCACCGAACGCTTCATACGCGCGAGCCCCAGCGTTGCCGCAAGACCGCCCGGACCCGCGCCGATAACGGCGACGTCGTAGACCATGGCCTAGAGCTGACCCATCAACCGCCGGATGCGCGCCACCGTCGCCTCGCGCCCCAACAGTTCCATCGACTCGAACAGCGGTGGCGAGACCTTTCGCCCGGTCACCGCGATTCGCAGGGCCGTGAACGCGACGCGGGGTTTCAACCCCATCTCGTCGATCAACAGCGCACGAAGCGCCTGCTCAATAGCACCGGTCTCGAACTGCTCGAACGGCTGGAGCTCTTCGAGCGTTCGCAGCGCGCCCGCGAGCAGGCCCTCCGCATCCTCGTTGAGTCCGTTCACGGCGTTCTCGTCATAGTCGAGCTCTTCTGTCTCGACGAAGAGGAAGCCCAGCATGTCCTCCGACTGGCCGAGCAGCTGCATGCGCTCCTGCACCAACGGCGCCGCGCGACGCAGCAGCTCGAGCTGTCGTTCGGTCGGCTCGGTGCCGTGCCCCGCAAGGCTCGGGCCTACGCCCAGCACGTTCGACAGGTACGGGATGAGACGCTCGGCGAACACTGCCGGCTCGAGCATCCGCACATGGTCGCCGTTGATCGCCTCCGCCTTTTTCGGGTCGAAGCGCGACGGGTTCGGGTTCACGTTCTCGACATCGAAGGCCGCGATGAGCTCCTCGCGCGTGAAGACGTCGCGGTCGGGTGCGATCGCCCATCCCAGCAGTGCGAGGTAGTTCAGCAGCCCCTCTGGGATAAAGCCTGCCTCGCGCAGCAGGAAGAGATTCGACTGCGGGTCGCGCTTCGACAGCTTCTTGTTGCCGTCGCCCATAACGTACGGCAGGTGTCCGAACTGCGGAATCGCATCGACAACGCCGATCTCGCCCAGCGCGCGGTAGAGCGCGAGCTGGCGCGGCGTCGACGACAGCAGGTCCTCGCCGCGCAGCACGTGCGTGACCCCCATGAGGGCATCGTCGACCGGGTTCACGAAGGTGTAGAGCGGGTCGCCGTTCGGGCGCACCACCACGAAATCGCTGAACGAACCGGCCTTGAACGTGATCTCGCCGCGCACGAGGTCGTTGAAGCTGAGGTCCTCATCCGGCACGCGCAGGCGAAGGGATGGGCTCCGCCCCTCGTCGAGATAACGCTGACGTTGCTCGTCGCTCAGGTCGCGCTCGTGGTTGTCGTAGCCCTGACGCGGATCACGGCCTGCGGCACGATTGCGCTCCTCCATCTCCTCGCCGGTGATGAACGACTCGTAGAGCAGGCCGGTGGCCTTCAGCCGCTCGATGATGTCG
>DXDC01000016.1 GCA_019115685.1 Candidatus Agrococcus pullicola | reverse complement strand
GCTTCGATATAACGGCGCGCGGCAGCACCGTTGCCGCGAAACAGGATCACCCCGCCCTTCATCTCGGCCTCCCTCATGAGTTGTCTCATGAGGGAGGTGCGCACGCCCCACCCACGGTGGCATACGTGCATAACTGTGTTGGAGGTCGGCGATGAGGTAGTGGGGCCGAGCAGGGTGTGCGGGTAGCTCTGTCAGGATCGTGATGCGTTGAGGTAGGTGAGGACGGCTTTGACGCGTCGGTTTTCGTCAACAGGGTCGAGATTGAGCTTCTGGAAGATGTTGCCGATGTGTTTGCTGACGGCGGGGTCGCTGAGTACCAGTTTGCTGGCGATCACGCTGTTGG
Organism: Candidatus Agrococcus pullicola; assembly: GCA_019115685.1. Taxonomy (GTDB): domain Bacteria; phylum Actinomycetota; class Actinomycetes; order Actinomycetales; family Microbacteriaceae; genus Agrococcus; species Agrococcus pullicola. Next base: position 3,015 of record DXDC01000016.1, on the reverse strand, counting down.
AGTGTCCGTCCGCCATGAGCCTGAGGACTTCGTGTTCTCGTGGTGTGAGGGAGTCGAGGGGGCCGTTGCCGGCGGTGGTGAGGAGGTGCTGGACGACTTCGGGGTCGATGATCGTGCCTCCGGCGGCGACCTTGTCGAGTGAGCGTGCGAAGTCTCGGACGCGGTTGACGCGGTCTTTGAGGAGATACCCGACGGCTCCCTCTGGGAGGGTGAGGAGCTTTCTGGCGCTGGTGTCGGCAAGGTATTGAGAGAGCACCATGATCGGCTGACGGGGATGCTCGGCTCGTATCTTGAGAGCTGCGAGGAGCCCGTCGCTGGTGTTCGTTGGTGGCATTCGCACGTCGGTGATGATGAGGTCGGGCGTGGCGTCTTCGTCGTTCAGGTGTGCGTATTCGGTTTCGAGCTCGGTCGCACTTTGCGCGGTGGCGATAACCGTGTGTCCGAGTCTTTCCACGAGAGCGGTGAGGGCTTCGCGGAGTAGGGTGGAGTCCTCAGCGATGAGAATGCGCATGAGCGTCTCCTTCGACGGTGTAAGGGAGGCTGATCTGAATCTGTGTCGGCCCGCCCTCCGGGCTGTCGAGCACCAGAGTGCCGTTCAGGGTCTCCGCACGGTCTCGAAGCCCTGCGATCCCGAGCCCGTTTGCTTCGTTTGCTCCGCCGCGTCCGTTGTCGGTGACGGTGACGGTGAATACGCCCTGATCGGCGTGCTCGCGTATCTCGACGGTCGTGGCGTTTGCATGTTTGACGGCGTTGTTGAGGGCTTCGCTGACGAAGTAGTAGGCGTTGGTCTCGACGGCCACCGGGTAGCGTGTGGTCTCATCGTCGCGGTGCAGGTGTACGGTCAGAGGTATGCGTTCGGCGAGTTCTTGGAGCGCAGCTCTCAGACCGTGATCGGTGAGAACAGACGGGTGGATGCCTCGGACCGTATTGCGAAGCGTCGCCATCGCGTGTTCAGCCTGGCCTTGCGCGGAGTCGACAGATGCGAGCAGCGGGCGCAGCCGCGGGTCGATGGCGGTGAGTTCTTCGATCTCGTAACTGATCATGCCGAGCCGGGCACCCAGCGCGATGAGTTCTTGCTGTACCCCGTCGTGGAGGTCCCGTTCGATGCGACGGCGCTCGACTTCGAAGGACTCCACCAGTGCGGCGCGAGAGCGCGTGAGCTTTTCGACGCGCCGGTCGATGTCACGTTGCCGTGGTGCGCAGAGCACGCTGTTTAGAGAGGCTTGAGTGGCCGCGAGGATCGTGTTCAGGTATCCGAGGACGCAGAGCAGCGCCAGGGTGAGGGGGATGATCGGCCACCAGTTTCCTGGCGTCATTGTTCCTTCTGCGTCGCCGAAGAACTGGGTGCGGGTGGGGCCGGTGAGACCTGCGTAGGCGATCATGCCGAGAGCGGTGAGGGCCACGCCCTCGAAGAACAGCACGGTCAGTGCGATGATCCCGAGTACGAGGTCAACGAGTAGTGCGGCCGTCTCTCGCCAGGTCGCGGCTTCGGTGAGGCGGATGCTCAGCCAATGGGGGCGCTCGTCCTCGCCCACCACCGCGTGTGGCGAGCCAAGTGCGGCAAAGCCGATTAGCCGGTTCCGTCTCCGCTCGATGGCGCCGATGACGAGGCCACTTAGGGGCAGGATGAGAAAGCCGAGGACGACGACCGGAATCAGCAGCACTCCGAGGAGCGCGCTGAACACAAGGTAGAGCAGTGACAGCCATGGCCATCTGCTGGTCAGGAAACGCCAGGGCGGGCGCGTCAGCGCTGCCCAGATTCTCGCGTGCTCCATGGTTCAAGCCTACGGAGACCACCTTCGAAAGCGGCGGAGAGCCGGAAAAGGTATAGCTGGCTACACCTCGAAGAGGCGTGCCCGCTCTCTAGTGCGTTGTGGGTGCTGATCGTTGGATTGAAGTGGCGCATGCCCGCCGGTGTTCACGATCTTCTGTCACGGGGTGTGCGTGTCTTTCTGGAAAGGGACAGCATGCTCGTAGCTCAGGGTCTTGGACACGTCTTCTCGAATGGTCATGTCGAGACGGCCGCGTTGGACGGTATCGACCATTCCTTCGAGGACGGTTCGTTCACCGCGATCATGGGGCCTTCGGGATCCGGGAAGTCCACGCTGTTGTACTGTCTCGCGGGGCTCATACGCGCGAGCCAGGGTTCAGCTCTGTTCGGCGGCATCGACGTGACTTCCGCGAAACCGAAGGAACTTGACCGTCTTCGCCGCGACGACTTCGGTTTCGTGTTTCAGCACTTCAACCTCCTCGAAGCGCTCACTGCCATCCAGAATGTCACTCTGCCGTCGCTGTTCGGTGGGCAGAGTGTCACGGTCGATGCTGCGATGGAGGCTCTGGGCAATGTTGGGCTCCGTGAGAAGGCGAAGTCGTACCCGACGGAACTTTCAGGTGGGCAGCAGCAGCGGGTGTCGATCGCTCGCGCTCTGGCGCAGACCAGGCGCGTGATCTTCGCGGACGAGCCGACGGGGGCGCTTGACCGCAAGAGCGGGTTCCAGGTCATGGACCAGTTCCGCCAGTTCCGAGAAGTCGGCTCCACGGTCGTCATGGTCACGCACGACCCGCAGGTAGCCGCGTACGCGGACAGAGTGCTGTTCCTCGTTGACGGGCGTCTCATCGACACGATGGACGCCCCGACAGCTCGCACGGTCAGCGACCGGATGACCACGCTCGAAAGCTCGACACGATGAGCAGCACCGTCCGGCAGCTCCCGGTGTCCGCCGCTTTCGTGCGGCATCACCTCTCTGCATATGTTGGGGCGGCGGTGCTCCTGGGCGTCGCGACGGTCATCGCGACCGCAGAAATGGTGCTGTACACCGGCCTGGCGTCGGGACAGGCGGTCGATTGGTCGCAGTTCTCGGAGTTCGATGCGAGGGTTGTGCGGTCCAGTCTGACCGCCTCGCGCGGCATCCTCCAGGTGATGTGCTTCACCACGGTCGCGGTCGCGTTGGTGCTGGTGTTCCTCGGCTTCCGCAACATGCTCGCCCTTCGACGTCGTGAACTCGGTCAGATGCG
>DXDC01000116.1 GCA_019115685.1 Candidatus Agrococcus pullicola | reverse complement strand
ACTTGAGGAAACAGCCGAATTGTTGCAGGCGGCATGTCGGGTATTGGGCATCCCTGCGCCGGGCCGTGTGGCAGGGAAGAAGACGACGACAGCACTGGACGGGATGCAGAAGCTCGATGAATGGTTGCATGCCGTGGGTGCGCGGCTCGTCGCGATCGACGTCGATTCCGATGACGTGCTCGTCGCCCCCGTGCTCGCGGCGGACCATGAGACGTTCGCCGACCGAGACAGCGACACGGTCCGATTGCGCTCTGTCGAGCAATTCGTCGCACACAGCAGCTAGCTCCACAGCCGACTCCGTGCTGCTGAATGGATTGGTCCAGCGAGGCACATGGCAGTGGGGGCCTCGCTAAGCGAGTCCGCGCCCGTGCGAACGCCGCGCGGGAGGTGCCGACGGCCAAGCTGAACTGCACCAAGAGTGCCGACTCCCGGGGACTCGGGGCGATTCACGGACCTATTAGTGTGGTGAACGAGGGATCAGATCAGAATCGCCCACACCCGATACAGGAGCGTGAACCATGAGTTTCTCTATATATCTTTCCGGCGAGATCCACACCGATTGGCGTGACGAGATCCGGCGCGGTGCAGAGGCCGTAGGGCTCGATGTCACGTTCACCGCACCGGTCACCGATCACCCCGCTAGTGATGCCGCCGGTGATCATCTCAGTGAAACCGGTAGCCAGTTCTGGCGTGATCATCAGTCGGCCAAAGTCAATGCCATCCGCACCCGCACGCTGATCGAGAAGAGCGACCTCGTCGTGGTTCGTTTCGGAGACCAATACAAGCAATGGAATGCCGCTTTCGATGCCGGTTACTGCGCCGCCCTGGGTAAGCCTTACGTGACCCTGCACGGTGCCGATATCGTGCATCCGCTCAAAGAGGTCGACGCGGGAGCGCAGGCTTGGTGCACGACGACCGACCAGGTAGTGGAGACCCTGCGGTACGTGCTCAAGGGGTGAGGTTTTCGTCTTGCCTCGATAGCGGGGGATCCTCGAAGCTGGAGGTTTGCCGGTCGCAGATTGAACAGTGACCCACTCAGTTCAGGCGGCTGCCCCGGCCCGAACGCGGTGCAATTTCGTTGTGGGGGGGGCACGGGGCTCGCTGAAGGAGCCTGTTCGTCATGTTGAACATGACCAAGACTCCAGATGCTGGGCGCCCGCGATGTCCGCGTCGCCGCGGCCGCTGACAAAATGAGCTCACATCGACGCGCCCGGGGCCTGAGCGTTCGCGGCGGGTCCGGAGCCACGGCAACTATAGTGGCCCCATGGCGCCTTCTCTCGAGGCCGCGAATGAGCTGATCCGCGACCCAACCACGCGAGCGCTGGTGAGCGACCTTGACGGCGTGCTACGAGTGTTCGATCAAACGCTGTGGACGGAGCTGGATGCCGGCCTGGGGCTGGACGAAGGCGCATCCCTTCGTGCGGTGCTAGGGAACGCAATCCTGCACGACGTCGTGCGGGGTCGAGCATCGTTCGAAGAGTGGCGAGAGACGGCAATCGCTGCGCTCGTCGATGAAGGAATCGATCTTGACGCAGCGCAGCAAGCGGTTCGAAAGTGGGCCGACACTCCCGCGCATGTTGACCAGCGGGTGCGATCTCTCCTACTGGAGGCGCGGTCGTTGGGGCTCGAGGTGCTCGTCTTGACGAACGGGACGGATCGAATCCGAGACGAAGTTGCTCGCTTAGACATTCGAGACGTGGTTGGCGAAGACGCTGAGTACTTGTTGAGCTCTCATCAGATCGGATTCGCCAAGCCAGAACGGCAGGCGTACGAGGCCGCGCATTCGCGGCTCATGCAAGCTATCGGCACGGGAGTTGACCCTGTGCAGGTGGTGTTCCTCGATGACACGGCGCGGAACGTGGACGCCGCGCGGCAGTTCGGATGGCGTGCAGTGCACCACACCACGCGGGCATGACCCTTGGGCCTGGGGGCTGGGTCGAGCGAGAAGAGCCCAGCACGGCGCACCGCGGAACAGTTCTTCGTTTGAGCCCAGGGACTATGATGCGTCGCCAATGGCGGTCCCGAGGTGTTGTGGGTCGGCAGCGTTGCTTCAGGTCTACGTGTCAGAGGTGGCGTGCACAGTTCGCTCATGGAAACGAGAACAGTAATCGAGGTAGCGGAAGGCCTCGTACGAGGCTTCGAGGACGAACTGCTGACGCCGATGCCGGGCGAGTGCCTACAGTGCTTCGTACACAGGCAGTTGCTGGAACTGAACTGCGATGGCTCCCTGCGATTCGCCCAACATTTCCGTGACACCGTTGTGCCGCGTGCCACTGCCCTCGAAAAGAGACTGACCGACCGGGGCGGGTTCTGCGACTGCGAGATATTCATGAATGCGTACTGGCCGAACGCGGTCCTGCGGAAGCAAGACTATTGGCGCACCCGCGGCGACGGGTTCCAGGAGTACGGAGAAGCGGAGCCACCCGCGACGATGCCCCAGTGTCTAGGTGTGCGCAGAGGGTCGACGCAGCCGTGTGGGCTGTGGCAACGCATACGCCGAGGTCGCTGGTGACGCTCGACGAGCGGTTTTCGCAACACTGCGTTATCGAGCGTTCGGGCGCATTATGAGTAGGTGCGCGCGCATTGCAAGCATGGAGGCTCGGTGAAACCCTGGGTCACAGTCCATTGCGCATCCGGTATACTGAAGGCGGTGGCTCGCGCCACCGATCGCACTTCCACGTGTACGCCACGTGAATCATTGCGGAGAGACCTGAACCGCTCAGGACATGTCCGGATGGGGTGCGGCGCACCGACGGTGCGCCGACTTCATACTGCCGATGTTCAACATCGGCCGACGATAGGACTATGACATGTCGACGAAAGACGAGAAGAACCTCGCGCAGGTGACCGAGAAGATCGCGAAGATGGATGAGCCACGACGGTCGCTTATGCAGCGCGTGCACGAAGTCGTTATGACCGCAGCCCCATCCTTGAAGCCACGGATCTGGTACGGGATGCCCGCCTACGCCCATTCGGCGAGCACGCCGGCACTCGTGACGCTGCGCAACGACGAACGCTTGAATCTCGCGATCACGGAGAAGGTCGATTTCCGCCCCGCAGGCGGCGCCGACGGGTTGCTCATGCCGGCCGCATGGTACTTCGAGTCCATTGACGAAGACACCGAAAAGCGCATCGCAGAGATCGTTCGATCGGTGATCGCCTGAGCGATTCCCCGCGGGTCAGCGACTCCGCAACAGGGGTCTGTGCCGAACTGCAGGGATGCGCGCCGAGGCAACGCCTCGTACTTGCGAGCGCTATGCGAGGCGCTTGGATGCGTGTTTGCGGTAGATCTTGACGGCTGAAGTGACACGGGGGTGCGTGTCTGCCGAGAGTTGATCAGCGATGACGAGCCCACGCTCCACATCGGCGCGTGACCCCTTCCTGATGAACCACAGAGGAGCCGTGATCGCCGATCGACGCCGAAGCGCATCCGCAGATGCTGCCAGATCGTGCAACAAGGAGAAATCGATCGCCTCGATGAGTATTGGCCACCCGAGCACGCGGGGAGCGGCACGATCCACCATGTCCCACGTCGTGATCGCATCGTGCCGGTCGAGGTAGGTGCCGGCCAGTTCTGCACGCTCTGAGTCGGAGAGTCGACGCCGGGCGCGAAAGTCCAAAATGCAGAAGGCAGCCAAGCGCGGCTCATAGGCCGGATGATCGAACAACTGCTCAAGCTGTGCAGGCGCGAGGTCGGTTGCGCGTTTCGAGATTTCGAACAGCATGCCCATGCGGACACTGATGATCGGTTCGTCCGCGGCGACCCGATTTCGGATCTTCTCCGTCTCGGCCGGATCTGCGGCTCTCTGCAACGCGGCGACAAGGTCGCTCGCTGAATCCAGACGCCCACCCATGTTTCGATGCTATACAGGGCCCTCCGGACGCTTGTCGTGGCATGTTTCGAATTTCCATAGTTTCTGATCCTGCAGCGGCCCGCGGCAGAGTCATTCCGTAGCGGCGACAAGATCCTCGAAGGCTTCGACTACAGGGGAGCCCTGTGGGCCGTCGAGGGCTACCTGTGTCAACAGGATGTTGATTCGATCGCGTCGGGGATCCACACGCGCCGTGGTCCCGGCACCTCCGGACCAGCCGTAGGTGCCGTCTGCACGTACGCTGCCGCCGTACCCCCAACCTTCACCCTCGGCGAGGAAAAATCCAGCGTGACGTCTCTGGTCGACTGTGAGCTGGTTCGTCATCATCGACTGCACAAGGGTCGTCGGGATGATCTGGCGTCCGTTGGACTCACCGCCGTCGAGCAGCATCCTGCCGAACGCGAGCCAATCCTCGGCGGTCCCGATCATTCCACCGGCACCGTCCGGGAACGACGGTGGTTGAGCGTGCTGTCCACCGGGCGGATCCAAGAGTTCCAACGGAGAGCGCGGGTCATCAGAGGGTCCGTATCGACTCGCGAAACGATGAAGGTCCGCTACCGGAACCCACCATCGCGCGTCCCGCATCCCTAACGGCTCCGCAATGCGATCTGCCATGAGCACGTCCAGTGGCTGCTCGGCGACCCGCTCCATTAAGAGCCCGAGGAGGGTGCTGCCGGTGTTGTATGTCCAGCCCCGTCCGGGTTGATGAGCTAGGGGAATTTGCCCGGCAGCCGTCAGGAAGGACTGTCGATCCAGCGTGCGGAGCTGAGGGCCCTCTTGCAGAGTTGTTACGAGAGCTTCTGTGAACGGGGAATCGAAGTCCGTCGTGAACCCGAGTCCGCCACGTAAGGTGAGCAGATCCTCCACGGTCACGGGACGGTCTGCGGGCACGGTGTCTGCAAGCGGTCCGCTCGGGTCGAGGAGAACGTTAGACGCGGATAGCTCAGGCAGCCAGCGATCGATCGAGGAATCGAGGTCGATGGTCCCGTCGGCCACGAAAGTCAGAGCGAGCGCCGCGGTCAACGGCTTGCCCAGCGAATCCCAGAAAAAGAGTGTCTCGGAAGACATTGGGGCCGTGGACTCGAGGTCCTGGACACCGACCGCTATCGTCTCTGTGCGCCCCTGCCGGAGTTGCATCGCGACAGCGCCCGGAAGCGCGCCGGCATCAACCTGATTCTGGAGCATTCTGGCTAGGGCATCCATGTTCCCAGTGTTGCACGGGGTATCTTGGACGTGCGGTACAGCACCTTCGCTGCGTTACGCGTCGATCGAGGTCTGAAGCAAGTGTCGGCGTCTGAGAGACAGAGCCTGCGTCTATTGGTTTGCAGATGCGGTGGGGAGCCGCAGCAGATGAATCAGCAGTGACGGTGCGAGGCATTGCGAGCGGTGTGCACGCCGATCCTCAAGCTCCTAACGAACTCTTTGCCTCGTATTTGCGGCACACGCGGTCAGTCGAGAAGCACGATGATTACGAGCAGTTGACGATCGGCGGATCCGGGGGTTGCTTTTGAGGTTCCGTGATGCCGACGGATGCGTGCGCGTGTAACGTCGGAGGGAAAGTGCGGGGAGCGGATTCATGAACATTGCTGATGACGACAGCGCACTGTGGGCTCTCTCGACTTCAAAGACGCAACGAACCGAGGCACTTGAGCAAGTCGCGCAGCGAATCGCGGACGCGTACGGTTCACAACCGAAATTGCTAGCCCTGGCCGTCGCCGGTTCGGTGGGTGCTGGGCTGGCCGACAGCTGGTCTGATCTCGAGATTGACTGTTACTGGGAGGATGCCCCAACACGCGAGGATCGCACGGCACCGATTGCGCGGCTGGGCGCCGATCTGACGACCATGTGGGAGTACGACGAAGACGATCGGGAATGGAGCGAGGACTACATCCTCGACGGCCTGCCCGTGACCGTCAGTAACTTTCGGACTGCCACTATCGAGGAGTTCTTGGACGCTGTCGTCGACCGCATCGACTTCGATCGCATCAAGCATTTCCGGCTTGCCGCACTGCGGCGTTCGCGGCCGTTGCGCGGCGAAGAATTGCTCTCCGGATGGCGGCGTAGGGCTGAGGCATATCCGGACGCGCTTCTGCGAGCCTCACTCGAACAGACGCTGCGCCCCGGTGGAGTTCCTGGCTGGAATGCGAGGGCTGCACTGGTAGAACGAGATGATGTCATCGCCGTGCGTACGCTACTGGCGGCCGTTGCGGAGAGGGTATTTCGCGCTACGCTCGCCATCAATCGGATTTACTGCCCGCACGGGCTGACGAAGTGGCAGCATGCACTGCTCGACGAATGCCGGATTCTCCCGGCCGACTTCGCGACCCGCCTGGAAGGGATGTGGCACCCCGAGCCGAGAGTCGCTCTTGCTCATGCCGAAGCGCTGCTGCTCTCAACGCTCGATCTTGCGGAAAGCGAACTCGATACAACGCTGACGGGCATCCGCCGTGAACTCCTCGACGGTCGCTCCCGGGCACCCGCTGACGGGTGACACTGCCACGTTTTCTGACTGACCGAGATCACGTCGTCGCCGTTCAGACCTTTCGCACATTGCGGTACCTTGATTGGGCCAGCCGAACAGCCGCTGAGAGATGAGGATGCCCGATGCAGCACCAGGGGACAGAGGCAGGCATGCTGACGCCGGAAGACATCATGCAGAAGAGGTTTCGTGCGGTGCGGTTCCGTGAGGGATACGACTCTGACGATGTCGACGGCTTCCTCGATCAGGTTGCCGTGTCGCTGCGAACAGCGACAGAGCTCAATGACCAGCTGGGCATCCGGATGGTCCAGCTCGAGGAGGAGCTGCGTCGGCACGGAATCCCCGTCCCTCCGCAGTGAGTCTTCACTCCTGGCCGGGGGCTGGAGTTCTTCGGTCCGGCTCGCGCGGGTCGACAACGGTTGTTCGGGCCCAGAGAGAGCGGGGATGGAGCTCTGACGCAAGCCTGAACGGATGCTCCTGTGCCCTGCCTGCACGTATCTGGCGTTTCGGGCAGCGTCACGGTCCTGGAAGAGGATGACCGATTCCATAAACCGCTCGCTCGTGAGACTGAGCGAAACTGACTTCTCCCCGGAAGTTTGTTCGGCTCGAGGAGTGGCTGACAATCCGCTGTAAGTCACTGCTCGAACAGATCGTTTGCGGAGCGAAAAGTGGCTCGATACTCTACTCGAGGAGAAACAGAACAATCGTCGACCAGGGCGGATACCCCAACGAACAGTTGGCTGAGGTCGGGACTTTGGAGGTCATGGGATGTCAGCGATCGAGCTAGCCACGTTTCAGGTGGACGACGTCGCTGTAGAAGGACTGCTGGCGGACCGGCCGAGGATGATTGCGGCGCTGCACGCCGCGCATCCTGCCCTCGAACGCGCGTATCTGACGCGAGCCGACGATGGCTCGTTCGTCGACGTCATCGTCTGGAATTCGCGCGAAGCGGCTCTGTCCGCAGCAGCGCATGCGAGTGAGATCCCTGTTGTTCGCGCATGGTTCGAGTACATCGCGCAATCGGGTGGCATTCGTCACGTCGACATACTCGACGCTTATGTTCCGTCCGAACGCGAGTCGTCTGGGGATGAGTCTTCTGCAGTCAATGACTGAGCCGCACGTCGTCCGACGCGGGCACGGCATCCCGTTGCTATGCGTCCACGGTAACGGCGTCGACCACAGGCTCTTACTCGCACTCGATGACGCACTTGCCGAAAGTGGCAGCTGGGAGCGCATCTACCTCGATCTCCCCGGCTTCGGCGAGACGCCACCGCTAGCGGGAAGAGGAGGGTTGCCCGACTACGTCGATTGGTTGGACAACGCCGTGACCGAACTGATCGGCACGACACCATTCGCAGTGCTGGGCAATTCCATGGGCGGGTTGCTCGCACGTGCGCTCGCGGCCCGCCGGATGCGACAGTGCCTGGGGCTAGCGATGCTCGCGCCGATCGTGGACCCGGTGCGCGAAAATCGCACACTGCCCGGCCGGGAGGTGCTGCGGGAAGACCACGCGCTTCTGCGCTCGCTCGACCCTGAAGACGCGGAGACGTACGCGGAGATGGCAGTGACGCAGTCTCGACAGAACTGGCAACGATTCCAGCGGTCAGCGCT